>CAUJKA010000022.1 GCA_963204965.1 Planctomycetota bacterium
CCGTTGCCGAGGGAATCAACAGCAAGATCATGTCGATAAAGCGAAGAGTCGGTGGCTTTCGTAACAGAGAAAATTTCAAGACAGCTATCTTTTTCTACTGCGGCGGCCTAGATCTTTACCCACGGTAATCCCGGATGGACCGAAAATGGTACCAAGCGTCAATCTCGGGACGAGGCAACCCAAACACTTCTACGGCAATGCCAAATTCGAAAAAGGCGAGCCGATCATAGGCCACGGCAACAACATTTAGGTTCTTGGGTAACATGGCAGTATTTTATCGAAACATGTCATTGCTGCCACTCGAATTCAGCCTGTTCAGCTGAGAAAATAGTCTCACGATAAGCGTCATTTGCGGACGCTACGCACTCTGTTCTAACGGGATATCAATAGCAATGAAGAGTAAATCGCAAGTAACAGCCATTCAAGCAGCCACGCCGCAAGCCGCAGCAGCTCATTTTCAAGCGAGACTGACGTTAGAAACTGACTGTTGGGATGTGCATCACTCGCTTGCAAACGACGTCGCGAATTTTGTTCTGCTCGACGTACGATCGGAAAGTCTTTTTAAGTCTGGCCATGTACGCTCGGCCATTCATCTGCCGCATTCACAGATTCGCGCCGAGACTCTGCCGCAATTGCCAACAGGTGGTATTTATGTGGTGTATTGTGCGGGACCTCACTGCAACGGCGCAAACAAAGCAGCAATCAAGATCGCACTCTTGGGACTGCCAGTCAAGGAAATGATTGGAGGCATCGAAGGTTGGAAAGACGAGGGTTTTGAACTTGTCACTTGCTAATGACGTTGATATTCGATTGGTGGTCCAGTCAGATCTTATTCAACTTGAAGAAATCTGTCGCCAACACGCTATGTTCGAGCAGGCGAGTTGGAAGACATGCGACTATAGAATTGAAAATTGGTCCGTTCAGCTTTTGAGTCCTCAACCGCGTGCAAGATGCTGGGTAGCAGTTCAGGACAACATGATCTGTGGCTATGTGGCCTGCTCAAAGGAATACTCGTTATGGCGGGCTGGTGAATATTTGAACATGGACTGCTTGTTCGTAGTCGAATCGCACAGAAACCGTGGCATAGGAACATTACTTATGGCTAAGGTTCTTGCATTCGCTCAAGAGAACTCAATTCAGCATTTGGAATGGCAAACACCAGCCTGGAACCTTCCTGCTATACAGTTCTATCGATTGAAAGGAGCCTCACACACTGGAAAATGCAGGTTCTCAATGATCTCAGAAAAGTAAATGAACAGTTGCAAGCCTCGAGTGCGACGGTTTTACAAACAGCTGGGACTCCCCGGTCCAATCGTCCATGTAATGGTCGAGTGACGAAGGCGGGATTCGAATCCGCAATCGCTAAGGTTTAAGCTTCGCCGCTGTACCAGTCTGCGTACCACGACGAATGTCGCCTTTCGCTCCAGCGAGAGTTGCGTCTTTGTAGCTGATCCCGCCAGGGTTCAGTACCAAAAACGAACAACGTTGCTTTTGCGGAGCAAAAGGCGACTATGCGTTCGGTATAATGCGGCTAACCTTATGGAGCTTCAAAATGGACCGACTTGACCGACGACAATTGCTTTCGTACGCAGCCTTTGCACCCATAGCGGCGGGTGCTGCAACTTCTGTAGCCGCCTCCAGCGAGACAGCCTCAACTGCAGATAACTCACTTGCGCGAGCCACCAAGCGCTATTCGATGAAGAAGTCGATCAATCTTTGGGCCTTTCCCTATCCCAGCAAGATGAACTTGAGGCAGTGCTTAGAACTTGCCAAGCGAGCTGGGTTTGATGGAATCGAGCTGAACTACGACTTGGACAGCGACCTCTCTCCAAAAGCGACTTCGAAGGACTTCGTTAAGATTCGAAAGATGGCTGAAGAGATCGGAATTGCCATCAGCGGATTGTGCTCGTTCCTTTTCTGGCCCTATCCGTTGACAAGTAACGATCCCGCCGAGCGAGCTAGAGGGATGGAACTTGCCGAACTGATGACGCAAGCCGCCTCCGACTTGGGAACCGAAAATCTATTGGTTGTTCCTGGAGCCGTGCACATGCCTTGGCGGGCCGATCATGATCCGACGCCCAACGACGTGTGCGATCAACGCGCCAAGGCGGCCATTGCTAAGCTGCTTCCGAAGGCCGAAAAGTTGGGCGTCTACATGAACATTGAGAATATCTTCTTCAACGGCTATTTGATGACTCCCATGGAGATGGTCCAGTTTGTCGATCACTTCTCAAGCGACCATCTTCGTGTGCACTTCGATACTGGCAACATTATGATGTTCCAGTTCCCCGAACACTGGATTCCGATTCTGGGCAAGCGAATCAAGAATGTACACTTGAAAGAGTTCACCAAAAAAGGCACCGACTTTTCACTTGAAACATTCCGACCACTTTTAGACGGCACTACTAACTGGCCCGCCGTGATCGATGCGTTTGATGCGATCGGCTACTCGGGCTACCTGACCTTCGAGTACTTCCATCCTTACGCACACTATCCCGAGGCGCTGATCTATCAAACATCCGATTCGCTCGATCGACTGCTTGGCAGGAGTTCGCGATAGTCACTATTGTGGATGAATCTAACCTCCGTTTCGCTTAGAATGATTCGCTTCCCACAACACTCCAAACCCGAGCATTCTTGCAAACACCCTTCCGTCGAAACTACATGGCCTACCCTCATGACGCACCAATACGAACCTCGGTCAAATTCATTCCTTCCAAAAACACTATGGCGACTCTCGCTACTCGCATTCTGTATTTCTATCCTTGCTAATAGTGCGATGGCACAATCACAAGATGGAAAGCAACAATCGAGGCAGCCTCCCTTGATGGCTTACATTGGAACCTTCAGTTCTCCGCTCAAGGACACCTTGCCAACGCAAGTCGATCTGCCTCCCGGAAACGGTCGCGGCATCCATTTGTTTGAAGTCGATCGAGTCACTGGCGCACTCAAGCCAGCCGGTACGTTTGACTTGGGAACAAGTCCCAGTTGCCTAGCAGTGAATCGCGCTGGCACGCGTCTCTATTCTGCTAATGAAACAGATCGAGTAGGACCTGGCAAATTTGGTTCAGCCAGCACTTTCGAAATTGACAAAAGCACCGGCCAATTGCGCATGCTTGGCACCGTGGATGTTGGCAGCGCTGGTCCAACGTATGTTAGCTTACATCCAACCGAGAAGTTTGCGTTCACGGCAAACTATTTTGGCGGCTCAGCTACAGTTCTACCAATTAAGCCCGATGGAACTTTGGGAGAGAAACTGCAAGTCTTGGAAGATCAGGGCACAATTGGTCCCACGCGAGCCAAGAACGCTCCTCCCGGCAGCTTCGCATTTAGCGGTCACGATCGGACTCATGCTCACCAAATTCAATCTGATTCTTCTGGCAACTTTGTATTGCACGTTGACCTTGCCTTGGACAAGATCTTTGTTTCCAAATTCGATTCACAAATGGGCAAGTTAACGGCCAACAGCGAGTTGAGCTTACCGCCTGGCGACGGGCCCCGTCACTTTGATTTTCATCCCAACGGCAAGTGGATCTACTGTGTACAGGAGGAAGGTTCGACTGTCGTACTGCTAGACTATGATTCGACACTAGGCAAGCTCGCAATCAGGCAAACGATCTCTACTTTGCCTCCGGGATTTGCCGGCAGCAATTTTTGCTCGGAGCTCTTGCTTTCACACGATGGCAAATTCGTTTACGCCGGCAATCGACTCTACGATACGATCGCGATTTTCTCTGTAGGTCAAGATGGCCAGTTGACCTACGTCGGCGAACAGTGGACTCGTGGCAATTACCCCCGCAGCTTCACATTTGATCCGACAGGAACATTTCTCTACTGCTGCAATCAACGTGCGGATAACGTCGCAACTTTTAAAGTTGACAAGTCAACTGGAAAGCTCGATTTCACAGGGCAGTTCACGCCGGTTGGAAACCCATCGCATATCGTCTTCGTAGATCTCAGCCGATGATTGCTTCAACAATTGCAAAGCAGGAATCTAAACGGAAGGCGGTGAGTATTTTGAGAGTTGTCACTATACTTGTAGTTGGATTTCTTTGCGGATTTCTTCAGGCTCAGGAGATCGCATCCGACAACTTGAGTCAATTGATACAGCACGCGAAGGTTGAATCCGCTTCGGAGATTTCAGCCTTTCAGTTCAACGCATCTACCTACGCTAGCGATACTCGCAATCTTCCTATTGGTGTCTTCGACTCCGGTATCGGAGGACTGACCGTCTTTGAAGCGATTCTTGGCCTGGATCAATTCAACAATCAGACGCTACAGCCGCAGCCAGATGGGAAAGCCGATTTCGAGAACGAGAAGTTCATCTATTTTGGCGATCAAGCTAACATGCCTTATGGCAATTATGCCGCGGCTGGTAAAGAAGATTACCTTCGGGAGTTGATCCTGAAGGACACTGTCTTTCTTCTGGGCAATCGATTTTGGAAAAGTAGTTCGAACAAACAACCACAATTCAATAAGCCGCCGGTCAAAGCCATCGTCATCGCGTGCAACACTGCAACGGCTTACGGGCTTGAGGACGTTAAGCTTGCTCTACAAGCTTGGAAAATTCCAGTTTTTGTCGTGGGCGTCGTCGAGGCTGGTGCGCGAGGCGTGTTGGAATCGCAAGGCAGTGCAGATACGTCAAGTTCTTCAGTTGCCGTGCTGGCTACCGTTGGAACGTGTGCCAGCAACGCTTATCCAAGATTGATCGGTTCGACTTTCGGAGCTGCCGGGCGCCGACCACCGCAGATCGTTCAGCAAGGCTTTGTCGAGCTAGCGGCTGCAATTGAAGGTGATCCGCAAATTGCTTCGAAAGGTAGCATCAGCGATTTCATCAATCGTGACATTGCAAATCTGGTGGAGCAGCATCGTAAATCGGGAAGCACTTCGCCCATTAGCACAATTATTCTTGGATGTACGCATTATCCGTTGGTACGATCCCAGATCCTTGAAGCCTTCGATCGCTTGCGTTCGAAGGAAGAGAATGGTCAGAAGGTCTACGCTCAACTGATTTCTGAAAAGATAAATATCGTCGATCCCGCACAGTTAACAGCTAAAGAGCTCTTTCGCAGCCTCGCGCGCAACCAGCTTCGAAGTTCAGCAACGCAAACTGTGAAGCAAACTGCGAAGCAAACGGTTGACTTCTATATCTCGGTACCCAATCCGAACTGTGCATCCTTGCAGATCACCAATGATGGCGCACTGGATCACAATTACAAGTACTCGCGAATGCCCGGAAAGTTGGATGTAGAGGATACTGTGAACGTTCCTATGACTTCGAGCGTTCTTCCAAAGACGAGCCTCAACCTGATGCAGTCTCGACTTCCACTTGTTTGGAAGAGCTTTCAAGCCAGCCAACAATGATCCCCGCTAAGTCGGTCTGTTGCTGCCACGAAAGATCTGAGTGCGGGAAGTCGGCAAGGTAGACTCGCTTCACATTTTCACCCAGTCGAGACACATAGCTCTCGTCTACGACGACCACTTTGTCTTGACCACCTTCGATCAACAGGATTGGATCGCGGCAGAAACGCAGGAAGAATTTGATCACAAACTGAAAGATCACCAAATTGGCAACGGTAATCACCGGTAGCCAGCGATAGCCTACGTGCCGCTTCTGGCAGACCTCATCTCTGCAATCCGCCGTGACCGCCATCTCAACAGGGCTTTGCGGAATCATAAGCAGCGGGACGACCAGAGTTACTATGAAACCGCCAAACACGATCAACGGAGCGATCCCGGAAATCAATTGCGCTGCGATGGCAATCAAAGGTGGAGCCGCAACGAAGTAGATGCACAACACTGCCAGCAAGACGCTCTCCGATAAAATCGCTCGTCTTCGTTTGCTGACTGGCTGTTCCGCGCGCTGATCACCGCTGGGGACAAATATCTTGGGGACCAAGTAGAGGTGAAGAATATAGGCAACCAAGGATATCGGCCACATCCACGGACCACTCATCGCCAACAATGCGAATGCTGCCGGACAGATGATGTAGTACAGCACCGCCACCGTCCACAATAATCTTGAGTCTAATCTTCGTTGCAATCGAAACGGCGGAAAGATCAGGACTCCGCGAAGCTGTGTTGCTTGATCGGTCTTCAGTAACCACCGCGGTACAAGTTGTCGAAGAATCAGAATCGCTAGGACCACTAGGCTGCCAGTCGAGTGTCCCACTAGGACAAGATCATTTCTTTTATGCCGATGAATCAGCTTCCGCATCGCAATGATCCCGTCAGCGATCCAGTTCCAAAAGCGACTTCGCGAGAAGTCCGAAAACAACCCGGTGTGGCCAAACAGATTGCGACTCCAGGTCATTACCTTGTCGCGATGGAGCGTTTGTGCCAGAGTTCGGTTGGTGGTGGCTGCGTTTGAAGACAATCCGCCGATCATGAGAATTGCTTGATCGCTGTTCTCGTCACCAGCTATCCGATATGATCTCCAACTACGTTTTGTCTCTCCAAAGCGAATGCCGCTTCGCAGCCATGAGACCCAGTGGACTATCGATCCTTTAAAAGCCATGTTATCACTGGTATGTTGGAGTTACGGTCCGTGCTCAATCAAGTATAGGTTAAGAATTGCGGCTGAACTACCATTACAGACGTTATAAGCAGGATGGCTAACATCTATTCAGCAACTGTAGGCACCTTTCCAGGTAATCGAGGAACTGTTCTAAAAACTACACTACTGACGACTCATGAGTTCACGGAAAATCTCGTTTTTCGAGCTAAACTCAGCAACTTAGGTGCCTTACACGACTGATGCACAAGATCTAAAGCGTGAGCTTCCAACGGACATGAAAGATACCCAAGCACTTTTAGAGCACTTAGACGTAAAGCCCGTGGGAGAGTTGGCTTTCGAAGGACAATCTGTAGACATTGGAAGTCCAAGTGTCTACGGCGGGCAAGTTCTTGCTCAATCTCTAAGCGCTGCCTACAAAACCGTCGATCCAGCGAGATTGGCTCATTCAATCCACGCATACTTTTTCTTGCCGGGCAACTTCCATCTGCCTGTGACTTACCAAGTTAAACCCATCCGCGATGGCCGTAGCTTTACCGCGAGAAATGTTGAGGCCTGGCAAAATGGCAAGTTGATCTTTGAGAGTCTGATTTCATTCCAAGTCCGTGAATCGCAAGCGTACGAGCACCAGATCAAAAAGCCTTTCCTGTTTCGCACTCCCAGCTTGCTGCTGAGCACCTTAGACTACTACCAATTCTTCAAGCGATTCTTTCCACCCAAGTTGAAAGAATGGCTAGCCTACGATCGACCCATTGAATTCAAACCCGTTGAAGTGGAACGACTGATCTTCAAGCAATTTCGCTACAAGCCGCGACGTCATATCTGGTTTCGATTTTTGAAGACGATTCCTGTCGACCAACGACAAGCACAACAAATGCTGCTCTACGCCTCTGACTATAACTTGCTGTTCACTTCACTTGAACCGCATTCTGGAGCGGACATGAGCAATGTTCAGGCAGCTAGTATTGACCATGCCATGTGGTTCCACCGCGACATCGATATCAGCGATTGGATGCTCTACCAGCTAGACAGTCCAAGCTCTAGTAACGCTCGTGGATTCACCCGCGGCAACATTTTCTCTCGTAAAGGCGTGCTAGTTGCTTCCGCAGTTCAAGAGGGTTTGATCCGTCCCCTCAGAGACAAATCGTAGCAGGCACATTCCATGTGCCGTCCGCCGCCTTCCGCCAAAACATCGTCTCCTGTCGTTAGCCTCAAAGAATTCATCGTGAACCTTCCACAACTCCGCGAGCCGCGAAATTCGGTGAATCACAATCGAGCCTACGCTCAGTTTGTCGAGCCCGAGATCAATCGACATGGACACCTGGAGTCAATCGGCACGATCTTTCTCACCAATCGCGAGTGCCCTTTCCATTGTACGATGTGCGATCTTTGGAAGAACACTCTGCGTGAAACAGTTCCCGCAGGCGCCATACCTCGACAGATCCAAACTGCGATTGAAGAGTTACCGCCATTTACCTCGATCAAGCTTTACAACAGCGGCAACTTCTTTGACGCCAAAGCGATTCCGCAAAGCGATCTTCCAACCATTGCCAAGATTGTTCAACGATACAGCGATTGCATCGTCGAAAACCATCCCAAGCTTGTCAGTCATCGGTGCATAGAGTTCGCTAAGCAAATTGCACCGGCGCAGTTAGAGGTAGCAATTGGACTGGAGACATGTCACGAACTATCGCTCCAATGGCTAAACAAAGGAATGACACTACGAGACTTTGCAACCGCCGTTGAGTTTCTGCATGCTGCGAAAATCGAGACTCGCGTTTTTCTTTTGCTCGGACTACCCGACTTAACTGCTCAGGCGAGCCTAGAATGGACGCTGCGATCGATCGAATTTGCTTCGAGTTACGGAGTCAAGTGCTTTAGCATTATCCCAACGCGTCCGACGATGCCTCAAGTTGCGGAACTTGTCGAGCAAGGAAGGTTCGAGCTCCCAACAGCAAGTACGATTGAGTCTGTGATGGACCAAGCAATTGAAATGGGACGAGGACGCGTCTTCATCGATCTATGGGACGCGCCGAGTTTCTTTGCCTGTGAGCATTGTCAATCCGCTCGATTGGATCGACTGAACAAAATGAACTTGCAACAGAGAATTCTGCCAAAGGTGCAATGCAACTTCTGTGACGCTAGGGTACAGCGATGAGTTCTCCAACAAATCACCCTACGAAGTTTGAAGCCGTAGTTTTGGGATCAGGCTTCGCCGGTAGCCTCACCGCACTCATACTCGCTAAGTCAGGAATGCGAGTAGCTCTGGTTGATCGAGCAACGCATCCAAGATTTGCCATCGGCGAATCATCGACCCCTGCGGCTGACTACCTCTTGCATCAACTTTGTGTTCAGTACAACTTGTCGTCGATTCTTCCATTGTGTCGGTATGGATCGTGGCGAAAAAGCTACCCTGATGTCCGCTGTGGTTGCAAACGCGGTTTTAGCTATGTTTGGCACGGATCAGGGCATGACTACCATGCAACGCCTCAGCACGATTGCGAACTTTTGGTAACGGCAAGTGCTTCCGAGGAGGTTGCCGACACACAGTGGTACCGATCCGATGTAGACAAGTTCTTCTTCCAACAATGCGTTGACACTGGAGTCGACATCTTTGAACAGGCCGAGCTTATCGAGGTACGGCCGCTAGATGCATCCACCGGCGGGTGGAGGTTAGTTCTCGATCAACTCGGGAGCCATCATCAACTCCAAGCCGAATTTGTCGTTGATGCCAGCGGTCCGTCCAGTCGATTCCTGCAGCAACAAACACCTCAAGATTGCACCGACAGGTTGCTCACCCGCACTTCCGCGATCTATACGCATCTCTATGGATCTGGTTTGACTCAAGACTGGCTGGTCACGCAAGGCGCCTGGCATGCGGATTTTCCCTACGACTTTGATCTAGCAGCCGTGCATCATCTTTTTCGCGATGAAGGCTGGCTATGGCAGATCGGCTTCGATGATCAACTGACAAGCGTTGGCTTTGTACGCAAATTGGCAACTAACGCCCCAGGTCTTGCCTCTCAGTTCAGTACTGAAGAGCAGGCGATGCGGGCCTGGAAATCTATGCTCGGCTCACATCCAGTCCTACGAGAAGTACTTGGTGAAGTTTCGTCGTTGAAGATTGCACGGATGCCAGGCCGCGTGTTTGAATCGCCAAGGTTACAGCGGTTGACGGTTCCTGCGGGTGGTAAAGATTGGGCCGCCTTGCCGTTCACGATTGGCTTCATCGATCCATTGCACAGTACAGGGATCGCACATTCGCTAAGCGGTGTAGAACGGATCTGTCGCGGCCTGTTAGCGCCCACGCAATCAGAACGAAACGAAGTCATCCAAAAGTACGCTGACGATGTCGTAGGTGAATTGTTGCACATCGATCAAATGATCGCCGGCTGCTACGACAGTTTGAGCGATTTTCGACTGTTTAATTGCTGGACGATGATCTACTTCGCAGCAGCGACAACCTTTGAGAGACTGCATCGCGACGGTCAGTCTCCGAGTTTTCTTCTGAGTGGAGACAGCCGCTTCCGGCAAATCGTTTACCGGTGTCGACAATTACTCGGCGAATTGTTGCAAAGTGAGCTTTCACACTCCGGTGCAATCAGAGATTCAGCCGGTGAGCCTAGGGGCAATTCAAAGATTGATGACTACATTGCCCAGGTTCGTGAGTTACTTGTCCCCTACAACGCAGTCGGCCTATTCGCACCACGTGTCAACAACATGTACTGGCACACCGCAGCTAAGTGATTTAGCTTCGAGCAACTGTTGTTGCAGTACTGATTGATGGAGTGGCGTGAGCTATGACAGCAGGATGACTGGTTATCGCTGCGAGTTTAGCTTGGACCATTTTCCATTGCTTAACGATATCACTCACCGTCTTGGCGCCAGGCTGTTCCGAAGAACCGCTGGAACGGGCGGAGTTTGTGTTCTCAATTGCATGTGATGAAGGGCTGATCTCAAGCGTCTTGATCTCACGGCGAATGTGTGGAGTCGGAATTTCGTCTTTGTTGATCGTCAACGATTCAATGGCGGGCTGTTTGTGGTTCAATAGCTCGGAGAACTTAGCAGCAAGTTGCTCAGTCAACTGTGGCAGTCGCAACGAACCGTCAGATCGACCGAGCAATCCATCCAACTCAAACGACTGAGACTGGAAAACTGATTGCGATAGCCAAGGTTGGCTGTCCTGCAGTTTGACTGGGACGTAGCGCTGAGCGACGGCCATTAATGTCGAATCGCTGCGCTCGGTGGCTGACTTCATCTCAAGAACCAGCCATCGATTGGCCGCTACGCGATAGACAAATTGCTTTGAGCTTGCCGACTTTTGAAGGTGCACATTGAAAGCCTCCGCTTCGGCCACGCCAGACCGAACAGCAAAAAGGCTGACATGATACTTCGATCGATCTGCGCCAAACGTTGCATTTTGTAGAATCCATGCGCGAATCATCGAAGCATAGGTGTCTACAGGAAGCGAAATGCGAATAATCGTTCCACTGGTCGCACCGTGTTGTGCAGCGACAAGACCACCAATAGAGCTAATCAACTGTCGTGCCGTTTGCAAACCGACACCCTTGGCAGGCAGCAGTGAGTCGATTGTCGAACTGTTGAGGATCTTCATCAGGTTGGATGGCAAACCGGGACCATTGTCTTCGATGGTAATCATCAAGCGCTGAGTCACATTGTTCTGCCAATTGATTCGAATCGTTAGCTCACTTTGAATTTCGCTAGCGGCTACTGAGCTCGCCACCAAATTGAAAATGGCTCGAGTCAAATGATTTGGATCTAGATACAGGCAAGGAAGTTCTGCGTCCCAACCAATCCACTGAATCTTGATGCGTTTCGGAAGCACAATCTTCTCAAGCAATTCTTTGACGGAATCTCGCCACTGTGCTGGTGTGAATCGAGAACGAATGATCTCAATACCGCCTTCTTCAAGCTTGCGAGTCAGAAGAATGCTGTCAGTCCATTGAGCCACTAGATCCAGCTTATTCGAAGCAGCAGCCAGTAGATCCGCGTCGTCCAGAGTCAGAAAGCTGTTGCTGCGAACTTGATGACTGATGACGCTTACGATGCGATGAGCGGCGGCAAGAGGATCGCGAATATCGGAGGCCAATTGACTTGCCATTTCGATCAGTCGCTTATCTAGCTCGACTTGATCTGGCACCTGCTCGACGCGAACCGAATTCCGGTCGGCATTGAGCAGAAATTTAGGGGCTTTGATTTTTGAGTGTGAGGGACTAACGGTCGTCGTATTCATCGACGGCAAAGCGGTCGTGGAAATCGGATTGTGCCAACCTACTTGTTGGGACCAACCGAGTTGTACGTGTGGCGCGTTGATCGAGTGAGCGGAGTCGATGCGAACCGAATTGAGTTTGGTTGTAGCAGTTGTAGCGCTTGGGACAACCAACAACTGCCAACGCGATTTGCTGGCAGGAGTCTGAGCCGTAGCTTGACCTTGAGTGTTGCTTTTGGATTCGCTGCTAACCAACAATCGTTTGCTATTCATCATGCCTTCCTTGGAACTCGACGACGCCGACCAGTTCAGTGACTGATCCCAATTGGCGGAAGTCTTGTCGACACCTAAGGACTCACAGACAAAGTCGAACGATAACCCAGGAACGGGACACTGCCGACGATGCTAATCGACTTGACGCAACGGAGGCGTAGAGTGTTGCGTTTTGCCAAGCCATAGAGCCTTATCGCGAGTATCGGAATTACGATCGCGCGACCTGACTCGCAAGCTAGCATTTGATGCAAGCTAACAGTCATAGAGTTGCAGACTTGAGGATTATTCAGCCTTTGTCGCAATTGCCATCAGTAAGAGTTGTATCCTGACACCGCCGTTCGATGTACAGAAGTTGGTCGGCAGAACTATGGCTCACGCAAAGACGCTAAGCCGCAAAGAACAGCCGAATTAGTCTTACTTTGCGTCTTAGTGTCTTAGCGCGAGTTTTTGATTTCCGGCGAGTCCTTCAGATAACCCATAGCGACTGAGTTGAGTGGAATGGCGAGCGGACTGATTTGAGTGTGTGTCACTCAATGCCGTAACGTTTAAGCCGGTCGCGTAAGGTTGCGCGATGGAGGCCAAGTGCGTCCGCGGCTGCAGATCGGTTGCCTCCAACCGCTTCCAGCACCGCCTTCAATAGCGACGGTTCCGTTAAGTTCAGAAATCGTTCGTACAGTGGTAGCTCGCCAGATTGGGGTCCACCCTGAGACAACTGAGCTGCGATCTGCTCTTTCGACCACTGCTCTATGGCACGCACGGCTGCCTCGTGGGGCAAGTTGGTGGCCGAATTAGATGGTGTTGAGTTCGCGGGAAAATCGTTAATATCAAGCTTGCGCCCTCGAGCAATCACCGCGGCACGTTCAACTGCATTTCTGAGCTCACGAACATTTCCTGGCCAGGATCGCAATTGGAGATTGGCTAACAACGCGGCATCCATTGCGTCGGTTGGATTGGGGTAGCCAATCAATGTCAGAAAGTGAATTGCTAACGGTCCAATGTCATCAACGCGTTCGCGAAGCGGCGGAAGTTCCAGAGTTATGCCGCTCAATCGATACAGCAAATCCTCACGAAACGTCCCCTCGGTCACGCCGCGTTGCAAATCACGGTGAGTTGCTGCCAAAATACGGACGTCGCAAGGGCGACTATTAATTTCACCCACGCGCGAATAACGTCGCTGCTCGAGAACCCTAAGTAGCTTCACTTGCGACCCCATCGGAAGGTCACCAATCTCATCCAGCAGTATCGTTCCTCCCTTGGCGGCTTCGAACAGTCCTGGACGATCTTCGGTGGCACCTGTGAACGCGCCACGGACATGTCCAAAAAGTTCACTTTCAAGAAGCGAAGGATTGAACGTAACGGGAGCCACCGGAACATAAGGTTTGTCGCGACGACGACTATGTCTGTGAATCGCTTCGGCCACTAGCTCTTTGCCAGTTCCAGTTTCACCAGTGATTAGTACAGACAAGTCGCTATCTGCAACCAACGCGATCTTGTGAAACACGCGTTGCATCGCAGCCGACTTGCCAATAAGGGTGGAAGTCGTCGAAAGATTTAACGTGTCAGGCTTGGCTGACGAACCGTGCGTTGCCGATGAACGTTGAGTAGCTGTTTGAGATTGCGGCTGAGAACCGCTAGGCAAGTTGCTGGGCTGATTTCGTCGCAGTGCGCGATGGCACATGTCCAGCGCATCATCTAAGCGGAAGGGCTTATTCAAGTAGTCCGATGCACCTTGTTCGACAGCTTTAACAGCCGTTTCCAAGTCGCCAAACGCGGTCATGACGATAATGGGAGCGTCGGAAGTACTATCACGAAAAGCTCGAAGAGCATCCAACCCGCTCATCCCTGGCAGTCGTACGTCCAACAATACAAGTCCCAGCGAGTTCTTCTTTGCTAATTCTAAACCGGCTTCTGCGGAGCCAGCGGTTAGAACCTGGAATCCTTCTTGGCCAAGCAATTGCTTGAAACCCCAGCAAATTGATGGCTCATCGTCGACTACAAGAACATTCACTTTGCAGTCTCTACATTAGCGATTGGAAATTGAAAACGAAACACGGTCTGTCCTTCCGTTCGACTCCATTGTACCTCACCTGCCAACGACTCGGCAGCTCGTCGAACCAATGGTAACCCCAATCCTAGCCCTTCAGACTTGGAACTGACGAAGGGTTCAAACAAATTTGCTTGGATCTGTGGCTCAAGCCCTGGTCCATCATCGCGGACTTCGATGGAGCATTGATTGGTTGAGTTAATCTCGACTGACACTTGAATGTGCTTACCAGCTTCAATTGCATTCCAAACAAGATTGCTGATCGCAGCCAGCAGAGTTGGTCCGTCGGCAACTTGTTGGTTTGTTAAGCTATCCGAGTACCGCCATCGCAGCTCAACACCACGATGTTGCGCTGTGCTCTCCAGCCCTGGAAGAAGTCCCTCAAGACACTCGCGGATCGGGGTAGGTTGAGGCCTCGCCTCCTGACCGCGTGATACCAACAACAGACGTTGTACATACGCTTCTGCTTGATCCAACTGTCCAACTGCGACCGCCAGTCCCGTGGTATCGCCTGCATCACGATCATCCGTTTGGAACTTGCTTTTTCGCTGGACAAGTTCGATAGCCATTCGAGCACCCGTCAGCGTGTTGCGAAGATTATGAGCTAGTCCACCAGCAATCTGATGTAAGAGTTGCTGGCCATGACGTTGTCGGAGAGCTTGCCACATTTGGCTCAACTGTTCCGCCATCTGTCCCACCGACTTCGAAAGTAATCCAAGCTCGTCATTGGATCCAGCTTGAATCGCTCGATCAAAATCACCGCGGGCAATTCCCTCGACTTCTTGTTGCAACTTAGAGATTCGTTGAATCAGTCTTTCAGTCAGAAACCAAATGATCGACGTCAACAATACAATCGTAGAGAGCCCCGTAAGCAACGGCGCGGCAGCAGCGCGATACAACGCGCTACGACGAATCGAATCATCCATTAAGACTACAACGTCGTACGAAGCTTCCCCGGCTCCGCGCCTAACTCCAAGATCTCCGAAACGCATCGCTTGGTAGCTCTTTCCCGAAAGCTCCAAGATCGATGGACTGGTTTGATGATCGGCAAGTGGCAGTTTCTCGAGCGAGAATTGTCGGGCGAGAGGCGAGTTCGCTTGCTTGGCTTCGCTACTTTCACTAGAAAACTCGATAACGCCACCGCGTGAGTCCACAGTGAACCATTTGGCACCCGTCAGGTTCTCTAGCATATCCAGCACGTTGCGAGTCAACGGAAAGCTGCTGGCCTGAACAACTGTGCGCATCGAAGTGAATTTGTCACGAGCTTCGGCTGCGGCACTAGCAGCAGCAATCCAATACGAAGCCAATGCGACTACTACAGCGGCAATGGCGGCTGCAATCAGCAGCGGAACGACGATGCGGCGACGCAATGAATGAAAGCTAGAGTGCATTTTTACGCCGATGGCTCCGATTCGAATTCTCGTCGCTGTACGAGAGACCGTATAGAACCATGCTAATCTCTTGCGATTGGTGGCTAGTGAATCTAAAGCTCAATCGTAAACAAAAAACGAAGAAACTCAGTCTCCTCTACTAGATCGTCTTCGGTTACTGCTCTGCAACGCAGTAAACAACTCAAAAGGCTCACGCGAAGGCGCGAAGCTCGCAAAGTACAGACTACATCCACTTCGGAACGATGAACCACAGAATCGTCGTTGCCGCGCAGATGACGCAAGTTGCAAACGCTGGCAGGTCGACAATCGATGTCGTCCGAGATTCGGCCTGACTGCCTTCGGTTGGCTTTTGAGTGTTAACGCGGATCAGCATCGCTAGGTAGTAGATCGCTCCAATTGCCGAGTTCACTACCATGAAGATCGCTCCAACTAACAGCAACGTGTTTTGTGGTGCGATCAAGTCTCGTAGGATCATGAACTTACCCCAAAAGCCGGCAGTAATTGGAATACCAATTAGACTTAGCAAACAAACAGTCATAGAAGCACCCAGCAAGAGGTTCTTCTGAGTGACACCTTGCAGGTCGTCGAGATCCAGATTCTCGTCGGTTCGTTCGAAAATCGCGGTGACTCCAGCGAAGAATCCAAGGGTCATGACCACGTAAGCGGACAGATACATAATCAACGATTGCGCACCAGTTCCCTGAACCAATGCGGCCGCCAAGCCCATCAACAGGTAACCGGAATGTGCCACGCTGGAGTAAGCGAGCAAACGTCGACAATTCATCTGTGCCAGTGCAGCGAAGTTGCCCACCGTCATTGTGATCAACGCGAGAACAACGATCGTATTCAGAGCTACGGGAGCCAGTCCCGATTGCAACGCAGGACCACCAAGCAGTCGCAGCATAGCAACAAAGCCAGCGATCTTCGGTAGTGTTGAAAGTAGTCCGCCCAACGGCAGCGAACATCCCGAAAAGACATCCGGTGCGTAGAAGTGGAACGGAACAGCGGTGACTCGAAACGCTAAGCCCGCCAGAACCAAAGCAAAAGCGATGTAAGCGGCGATCGAAGGATTTGCCGAGATACTCGCAGCGATTTCAGAAAGTTTGGTTGATCCCGCGATGCCAAACAAGAACGAGCACCCCATAAGGAAGATCGCCGAAGAGAACGCGCTGAGTGCGAAATACTTCAGCGTCGACTCCATTCCAGAATCATCGCGGCGACTGATGGCCAACAACAATATGGTTGGGATACTCACCATCTCCAAGCCGAGGTACAGAGTCGTAAGATCTGTCGCGGCCGAAACAAAGCACAACCCTGAAACCAGGAACAACAGACAAGCGTGAAACTCTGCGCCAAAGCCAGATGGAGATCGATTGATGGTGATCGCGGCTACCAAACATCCGGCCAACATGGCTAAGTGGGTTCCGCTTCGGCTGAGCACGTCAGACCGGAAGAGAGTCGCTTCATTATCGACCAAGGTGCTTCCGCTAAACGACCAGCTTCCCCAAACAACAATAAGTGCAGCAAGTCCAGCCCAGGCCCAGCCGTTGCTGGAGCGCGGTTGATCGTCATCTTGTTGAGGCTGAAACATCCAGGCAATCAAAATTGCACAACCGCTGATGATCAGACCCAGAGCCGGAGCGACGGGAAGTAGACTGTTGAGAATTTCTCGGGTAAGCATACCAATAGACTTGTTGGGGTGTGCGATTAACGATTTGCGATAAGCGCCGCGTCCGAAGAATCGTCTTCTAGAACGCTGACTGGATTGGGAGATCCCTCTGGAACATTAGCTGGAGCTTTTTCAGGTGTTGCCGATGCGGTTGCTTGAACAGGATTGTAAATCGCCGCGATTCTGCCGATGTCCTTTTGCACAAAGTTCACTGCTAGCTGCGGAAAACATCCGATGAGCACACACAGAATCGCCAGAACTGACAACGTGGCAATCTGAGGCGTATCGAGATCAGCAGCATGATGCGGCTTCTTGTACTTCTTTTCTGAAGTCTCCGCTCCGAACATCACCTTGCGAGCCAAGCGTAGTGCGTACCAAGCACCAAGAATCACACCGGAGACGCCGGCCAGTGCCAAGACTGGATTGCGAGTCATCATGCCACTTAGCGTCAACAGTTCGCCAACGAAGTTGTTGAGTCCTGGCATACCAGCACCTGCGAACGTAAAGAACATGAACAGAACGCCGAGCAACGGAAAGTAGCTGGCAAGTCCATTTTCAATTGACTTCACTTCGGATGTACCGACTCGCGCAACGATTGCTCCCACCAAGAGGAACATCGCCGCAGTGGTGATGCCGTGGTTGAACATTTGTAATGCAGCGCCTGTCAAGCCTTCATTGCTGAGCGAGAACATACCCAGGCTGATAAAACCAGCGTGGCTCAAACTGCTGTAAGCCAAAATCAGACGAAGGTCGGTCTGAGCCAACGCCGCTACCGCTCCGTAGATAATGGCGATGGCACCTAGCGTTCCAAGTACAGTCGGCGCGTATGCTTCAACTGCAGCGGGAACAAGCGGCAACATCAATCGGAAGAAGCCGAAGAAGCCCAACTTCAAAACTACTGCCGCAAGCAATGCCGTCGTAGTTGGTACCGATGCGCGATAGGTGGACGGCATCCACGTATGGAACGGAAGAATCGCAACCTTGATTCCTAGTCCCAAGGCCAACAATCCGAAGATCCAAGCCTGCGATTGAACGGCACTCTCGCCAGTCGCCTTGCTCGCACGCATGGAAAGCTGTTCGAACAATACTGTTTGAGTTCCATCGGCAGAGTAGAGATTCACCAATCCCACCAAGGCCAGAACCATGGGGATACTACCAGCCAAGGTATAAAGCACAAATCGTTTGCCTACCGCAGCGCGATCGTCATCGCCCCAACCTGAGATGAGTGCGAGCAGTGGAAGGAGAGCCAGTTCAAATCCCAAATAGAACAGAACTAGGTCCATCGAAACAAACACGACCAGCAAGCCAGCTTGACTGAGCAGGACCCAACCAGCGTAGGATGAAAAACGGGTGGTAACTGACGATTGAGCGAAGGCAATTACACCAAACGACACAAGCGCGGTCAGGAAGACCATTCCAGCAGCCAGACCATCAGCACCCAGCGCCATTTGTAAAGTCAGATCATTTGGAAATCGGACTGACAGCCACTGTGGTGCAAAGCTCATCAAAGGGTCGATCGTGGCAACCGCGCCATCTGCGGCTACTGCAACTGGGCCAGCCACTTGTTCGCGCACAAAGACGCTGCCGATCAGCAGCAAGCTGAGAATGACGTTCACGCCAGCCACAACGAGTGCTGCTCGCTTGGACGATGCTGCTTGCTTGTCAGCGACTAAAAGGATCACGCCCCCGATCAGAGGAACAATGATCAACATCGGTAAGATACCGCTCATATCAACTCAACTGACTAGAGAAATGCCAATGCCACTAACAAAACGATTCCCACGGCCATCGTGAGAGCGTAACTAGATACGATGCCGGACTGCATTCGTCGCAACTGGAAACCAGCCGCCGTCGGAACGTGCGCCACGCCTCGAATCAAGCTATCCACAAACTTATCGATCGCCCCCACTAGGTTCGCAAGCGACTGAGTCGGTGCGACCAGCAGATAGTAGAACAATTCATCAAGATACAAACGGTTGGCCAGAGCTTTGACAAACGCGGGTGACTTCTTTTCATCAAATGTCGGGAAGACACGTGCTAGACCATAACCGGCGACAACGATCACCATGGAGACAACAAACAAAAGCCAGCTTCCATGCGGCGCTTCGACCGTTTCTGGCGGCAGAGTAAATTTGTCTAGCCATCCAGTGAGATAGATAACAAGACCACTGACAACACTGCCAGCCGCCAGCATGTAAAGCGGAGCGAGCATTACTGGTGTTGCTTCATGCGGATGGTCGCCCGCCTCAGCAGGAGTTTTCACTTCGCCCTGGAAGGTTCGCATGTAAGCTCTGAAAGTGTATGTGGCGGTTAGCAACGAAGAAAACAGGCCCATGCACAACCAAGTCAAAAACAACGAGCCGTGTTGAGGATCTTTGATCTGAGCAGCCAATAGTCCAAAGATGCTTTCCTTGCTCCAGAAGCCAGCCAAAGGAGGAACACCGGCAAGAGCCAAAGCTCCAATCAGAAACAGGATGTGAGTCGCAGGAAGAACTGACTTCAGTCCGCTGAATTTTCGCATGTCGATGACATCGCCCATCGCGTGCATGACGTTCCCTGCGGTCAAAAACAACAGCGCCTTGAAGAACGCGTGCGTCAACAGGTGGAACATGGCAGCAACAACTGCAAACGGCAGCATCTCGGGATTCATTCCCGCGCCGAAAGCAATGAACAGCAATCCCAATTGACTCACCGTTGAATAGGCAAGGACTCGCTTAAGATCGTCTTGGAAAAGTGCAACAGAACCGCCAATCACCGCCGTGATCGCGCCTAGCCAGCCTGCTAACTGCAATACTTCAGGTGTGTACGACAATAATGGCGACATGCGTGCGAGCAAGTAAACGCCCGCGGTAACCATCGTCGCAGCGTGAATCAACGCACTGACCGGCGTTGGTCCTTCCATTGCATCGGGCAACCACACATGGAATGGGAACTGAGCCGACTTGCCGATCGCTCCAACCAACAACAAGAAACCAACCCAGGAAAGCAAGTTAGGATACTCGCTTGCCAATGCTGGAAGCACGTTGAATATCGTGTCGAAATCAAGCCGAGCGAAAGCGGTTGTCGATGTCGTAACTTTGCCAACGCCATGCCATAGAAGCAGAATGCCTGCAAGAAATGCCGTGTCTGCTAAACGGTTAACCAAAAAAGCTTTCATCGCCGCATTGGCAGCGCTAGGTCGTTGATACCAGAATCCAATTAGCAAGTAACTGCAAAGTCCAACGCCTTCCCAAAACGCATACAGAACCAATAGGTTGCTGGAGATAACCAACATTACCATCGAAAACACGAAGGCACTTAGCACGGCGAAAAAGCGAGGATAACCAGGGTCGCCCTTCATGTAACCCTGAGCGTAAACGGCTACCAAGAAGGAGATACAGGTTACAACTGTCAATTGAACCAAGCCAACTCCGTCCAGTCGCGCGGAAATCGGAATGGTCACGCTACCAACGCTCAACCAAGTGTATCCCGGTGTGACAACCGCCGTAGTTCCACCCTCACTGCCCAGTAGCGTCATCAAACAAACGACGGCAGCAACCAACAGCCCAACCCAAGTGGGCAAGTGCGCAGATTCTCTGCCTCGCGACGAGAAGCAAAGGACCACACCAACCAACATGGCTAGCAGCGGAGCGACAGGAATTAACCAAACTAAGTTCGACATTTTGCTAAATCTGCTCGTGTTCTATTCGTAGAGGGACCTAGGCTTTTTCATTGGCAGCGCGTGAACCGCCCTTGACCGTGGACTGGGCATTGGGAGCCAACCCAGCAGGTGCCAAAGTCGGATAGTCGTGAATGTTGTCATCCTCAACTTCTCCTGACTCCGCCAACTTCGGAGGTTCGACTTCATGTAAGCTGTCCCACTGGCTAATGTCCAGCGTTGACTTGCGTTTGTACATGGCGACTACCAAGGCCAAGCCGATCGCAGCTTCACAGCTCGCCACGGTCAAAATCAAAACTGCGAAGAGTTGCCCTTGCTGTAAACCAAGTCTTGAACCAAAAGCGACAAAGTTAATTGCCACAGCGGCAAGCATGAGCTCGACCGCCAAAAACATCAGGATCATATTCTTGCGAGTCAGGAACCCGATCAATCCGAGCACAAACATGCCCGAAGAGAGCATCAGAATTTCGTTCAGTTGCAACATTACGAGTTACTCCCGTTAGGTGCTCGACCTTCAGCTCTTGTCTTGACCAGCTCTTCAAACTTGGCCATGGAATCACTTTTGGTTTCTTGCGCAATCACAATGGCAGCGATGGTGGCGACTAAGAGTAGCAATCCAGCCAGCTCTACAGTCCACAGATAATCCGAATACATCAGCTTCCCTAGGTCAGCAACTTTGCTGGAAGCCAGTTCCTCGGTTGGAGCGATGTTCATGCTTCGAATACCAGAGATCAACAATCCCAACAGTCCACCGCCTACAAAGCAGGTCAGAATGGGACGATTGAGATTCACATCGTAGCTTTGCAGCTTGCTCCGCTGAGCAAACATAAGCACGAACAGAAAAACGATGATCGTTGCACCAGCGTAGACAACCATCGTGGCCGCAGCCAAGAATGGAGAATTGCTAAGCACAAACAAAACACAGGCAACCAATACGATCGCGGTGAAGCTGAGCGCGGAGTACACAGGCTGCTTGAAGGTGATGAAACCGATGCCAAACAGTGTGAGTAATGCAGCAAATAAATAGATCATTTCGGTGCTTTCCTAACTCTTCGCCGGCTTTGATTGGTCGACCAGAATTTCCGACGCAGGTCCAAGAACGCCGCTTTTCGTTCGCACCGGATCTTTGCCTGTTTGGCTTGTCTGGTCGAACACTTCGAGCAACTTTTCTTTGTCGTAGATCATTTCTTCTCGCGTGAGGCCGGTCAAATCGTAAATGCTCGTCAGCTCAATCGCATCGACTGGGCAAGCTTGTTCGCACATGCCGCAATAGATACAACGCAATTCATCGATCTCAAACGAAGCAGGAAACTTGTCTCGATCAGCCCAATTCGGATCGTCCTTCGGTGCCGGAGCGGCATGAATGGTAATGCAATTCGCTGGGCAAGCTGTTTGACACAAAAAGCAAGCCACGCACTTTACGCGCCCCTTGCTGTCCCGATTCAAACGATGCACGCCGCGGTAATTCGGTGGAATATCGGGCTCGACTTCCGGATACTCGCGAGTTTCGTTCTTCTCGAAAATACGTCGAATGGTCGTACCTACCCCAGCAGCAATTGCTGGAAGGTAGAGTGCATCCATAATGCCCAACTTGGGAGCGCCGACCCATCGGACCGACTTCTTCGAGCTTTTTTCAGGAGTATTCGAAGAGCCATTCGATTGTGTGTTTGTGTTGGATTCGTTGGTTGATTCGCTCATAGTTCAAATCCGCCGTGTAATGGCTTAGTGGGATTCTCCAACTGCTGCTACATCGTTACCAGTATCAACAAGCGTCGAAACTCGTTTTGAGCGAGCTCCATCATGAATCAGAACGCTTGCGAAACCGATTGAGAAGATGGTTACAACGGAAACGATGGCCATCCACCAATGAGGCAGCCCCAAGGTCAATACGATCACGAGGCCAAGTAGATTGGCAACGCCCATTGGAATCAAGCCTTTCCAAGCGAGATTCATCAATTGGTCGAAGCGGAATCGCGGCAGCGTCCATCGAAGCTGCATAATCAATCCGATCACCAACGCAACTTTGGTAAGCAACACTAGCCATCGCAGTGCGTAACCACCGATCGAAGCATCCAACTCGCCTGTCAAACCTGGAAAGTGCCAACCGCCAAAGAACAGAAGAACTGTTAGGAAGCTAACCGTTCCAATATGCGTGTACTCTGCCAGGAAGAAGAGCACGAACTTGATACCCGCGTACTCAGTGTGAAAACCACCAACCAGTTCCTGCTCACATTCGGCTAAGTCAAACGGCAAGCGGTTCGTCTCGGCCAGTGCAGCAACAAAGAAGATCAACCCAGCCAACGGTTGCCACCAGATGTTCCATCCAGTAATTCCTTCACCTTGCGATTGCACAATCGTTTCAATATTCAACGTTCCGGCTGCAGCAACAACGCCAATCACAGAAAGGCCAAGCGGAATCTCATAGCTAATGAACTGTGCACAAGAGCGAATTGCTCCATACAAACTGTACTTGTTATTCGAAGCCCATCCGCCAAGGATGATTCCATAGACTGACAAGCTGGACACAGCCAACAGGAACAACAGTCCGATGTCCAAACCGGGCGCAATGATCGTTCGAAAGCCTTCCACTGTCTCGGTCTTGGTTGGCCCAAATGGAACAACCGCGATTCCAAGCATGGCGCAGATCAGTCCGATCATGGGAGCCGTCAAATAGATCGGCTTGTTCACGTGATTTGGTACGACCTGTTCCTTAATGAACAGCTTGATACCGTCAGCAACAGCTTGAAACAAACCTGCAGGACCAACTCGGTTTGGACCCGAGCGGTTTTGAATCCAAGCCGCTAACTTGCGTTCGATAAACGTAAGGTAGAGACCTGCGATTGGAATCACTGTAAAGACGATACCCATCGCCACCAACAATGGCCACCAAATATTCCAATCCATTACAGCACCTGTACCCCTTGTTCGCCAACTTCTCCGTTACCCAGGCCGCGGAACTTTGCAATTCGCGTCGCCATTTCCGCACGAACAACTTGAGCATTAAACAGACCAGTGCGACTGGCCAAGTTCATCAAGATTCTGCCATCCGACCAAGCTTCGGCCGGTGGTCGAATTGCCAGTCGTTGCACTTGAGCCAAACCGCTGTGATTTACGACAGTGCCTTCACGCTCAGCGAAAGCCGAACCAGGAAGAACGTAGTCAGCTATATCAGTCAGCGAGCTTGAAAGAATGTCTTGAACGATCAACAACTTCAGCTTGGACAATCGACTGACCGCACTGCTATCCAACCAAGCCTCTGGATACCCACCAACAACATAGGCTGCTTCGAAATGGCCTTGATCGATTTGAGCTAATGCCCAATCGAAACTGCGGACTTGATCGTCATAGTGACCGAGTACCGCTTCGACGCCGCGCTTGTTCGGACACTTCTCGGCACGAATCGTGAACTTGATCGCTTCGCCTTCAACAGCTTGACCATTGGGTCGCTTGGGATAATGATCATCAGATCCGACAACCGGCACTGGCCCCAGAGCAAAGGTCACATGCTTATCAACCGAACGTAGGTAGCTGCACAACAGGTAGGCTTCTTCGCAGGTCATGAACGGCGATAGCACTGCCAAAAACTTCTTCGCGTGATGCTTCGCAGCTTCGTTAATCGCGCCGCGAACTTGAATCAGAAAATCTGGCCATGGATCGATAAAGATCGGCTGTCCTTCACCAGTCGGAATGACTTTTCCGTTGCCGATCTTGGTAGCGTCTTTAGCTTTGCCGTTTTCGCTAGAACCCGTTGCGTTCACACGTCCCATTCGCGGAGAGATCAAGCGGCTTTCGCTGTGAATGTACTTCCAACCAAATCGGCCGTCGTCGCACATGAACGAGCCTTGCGCGAGCTCGTTCTCTCGAGGACGCACGCGATAGACCTTGTTCTCATTCTGGTCGATGTGGATGCTACAGCCGGTGCTACAACCCGAACAAACGCTGTCAGCACTCTTTAGCCACCAGACGCGTTTTTTGTAAAGGAAGTCCTTGCTGCATAAAGCTCCGACTGGACACAGGTCAACAACGTTTCCAGCAAGCTTGTTGTCGCAAGGCTGACCTGGAAAGACATCGATCTCTTCGACGCTTCCGCGATTGATGACTTGCAGTTCGGCAGTACCGCTGATCTCACGAGTGAATCGAACGCATCGCGTGCACATTACACATCGATCTGTGAAGAGAGCGATCTGCTCGCCGATGTGATACTTGTCCATGCGTTGAACTTTAGGCTCATCCAAACGACTCTCGGACTTGCCGTATTTGTAGGTGTAGTCCTGCAAGTAGCACTCACCAGCTTGATCGCAAATGGAGCAATCCAAGGGGTGATTCAACAGAAGATATTCGAGCGTTTGCTGTTGCGCTTGCTTTACTTTATCGGATTGAGTCTTAACGATAGTTCCAGGCGAGCACGGTGTTTGACAAGCTGGAACCAATCGAGGATTCATAACGACGGAGCCGTCATCCTTTTTCGTTCCAGTCTCGACCAAGCACATTCGGCAACTGGCGACGACCGAAAGGTCGTGATGCCAGCAGTAGTGCGGAATCTCGACACCAGCCTTTTCCGCAGCTTGAACAAGATTCTGCTTTGGATCGACTTCTACTTCAATGTCGTCAACTACTACTTTGCTGCCCACCGTGGGAGCTCCCTATCGTACGAATTGTCTTGGTATGTTTTGTGCGTAGGCGCTGATGCATTGGCCATGATTAATCAACCACGGCTTTAACTCTCAACGCTTCAAATTAGTGAGCGGCAGCCATCTCGCGACCGGCGGTCTTCTTGCCACTCTTGATGTACTCTTCAAATTCTGGACGGAACTTCTGCAAGGCATTCTTAATGGGCCAGGCCGCCCCGTCTGCCAATCCGCAAATGGTCGTGCCCGGCATGATGCCGATTGTCTTGGAGATATCCTCCAACTTTTGCAAGTCTTCCATGGTGCCGCGACCTTCGCGAATCTTCTTCAGAATCTTTGCTGACCAAGCCGTGCCTTCGCGGCATGGCGTGCATTGACCACAAGACTCGTGAGCGAAGAATCGGCAAGTGTTGTAAAGCACATCCACCATGCTGGTCTGATCGTCGATAACGATGACCGCTGCGGTACCCAAACCGAGGCAACCGACTTTGCCAGGACCGTTAAAGTCCAGAGGCGTATCAAGTTCATTGGCAGAAA
>CAUJKA010000023.1 GCA_963204965.1 Planctomycetota bacterium
CCGTTGCCGAGGGAATCAACAGCAAGATCATGTCGATAAAACGAAGAGTCGGTGGCTTTCGCAACAGAGAAAACTTCAAGACAGCTATCTTTTTCTACTGCGGCGGCCTAGATCTTTACCCACGGTAATCCCGGATGGACCGAAACTTTTACCAACCTCTGGCCGAAACTGAAGTGTCGGAGTACCACCCATAGGATTTTGGGCTTCTCTGTCGCGTTTCCAGGTCTTGGGAACATTGAAGTTTAGACTACGGTCAACATCAACAGTCAATCGATGTTCGACAAGCTCGTTATCGAGTGCTTTAGCTCTGGCCTCAGGTACAGCGACAGCGTTCGTACCGATCATGAAATAAATCAACGCGAAAAACGCATGTAGTTTTACAATCATGTTAGCCCTTGATAAATGGATATTCTCACCAACGCCTTCTACTATGTTACTTAGTGATCCTCAGCAAGATAACAAAAAGTCAATATTGATGGAAGCAATACAAGCCAAAACCACAGAATCATGTGAATATCGAAATTTGGATAGAGTGGTTTTACTCCTCCCCCAGCGTGATTCGGGCGGCGGTGCGGGACTTATTGGCCGTCGAGCTTGGCAAGGAACTGATCGATCAGTCCCTCAGGTGCCTTGACGACGTGTTCGGGGCCGGGAAACCCGCCTGTTTTGACATCGTCGATATAGTCACGAAACCCTGCGACTCGCTCGGCTTGGATTGCCTGCTCCATCTTGTAGAGGTTTCGATATTGTTTCGTGTGTCGTGGAAAAGGTGGAGCATGATTGCCAAGAATATCTTCGGCAAACATGAATTGAATGTCACCGCCACTACCCGCACCAATCGAAGATGTCACTAAGCTCGTACGACTAGAAATCGCCGATAGCAAGTCGGCCGGTACGACTTCAACTTCTACGGCCCAAGCGCCTGCGGCTTCGAAAGACTTAATCTGCTCAAACACCCAGATGGCTTCATCCATTGTCTTTCCAACTGCCTTGAGTCCACCGGTCCATGTACTCAGTCGGGGCACCAGACCAGCATGAGCTTGAACAGGAATACCAACGCTGGAGACCGCTTGGATGAAGTCAGGGTTCCATTGGCACATGATTCCATCCGCACCGGCTTCCATGGCATCAAAGCCCGCTCGAACCGCTTCCTGTACTGTCGCAATCTTTGTTAGTCCGATGCAGAATGTCATGAACGTATTCGGAGCCGCTTTGCGAATCGCGATGGCGCTGGCCGGATTCTTGGGATCGAATTTGACTTTTAGCGTATCGATTCCCGCCTCTTCCGCTGCCACTGCCTCGCTTGTCGTAAAGGGCATCGTTTCGGTGAGAACAGTCTTTCCCTTCAAGCTCTGAAGGTGTTTGATGGTGTAATTGCGAGTGCCATACTCTCCGCCCAACGTCATGATCCGGTGTAATCCACGTTTGTGAGCATCTCTAGGAGGTAAGGTGCTTGGGTTTGGAGCATCTGGCTTCATAGGTTTGATCTTCTGTTCCAGTCGGGGAATCAAGTGAAAAGAATCGGCTTCAGGAGTCGGTAATGAACTTCGACAATCTCAACGAAGTTCCATCGTAACAGTGATTGAGCACACCTGCCACTCATCCTGGTCTTCGCTCACGGCTGAAATTTGCGTCTGCGATTTCGGCGACAACGTCAGTTGCTGCCGTACAGGTCTTTAAGCGCCGATTCGAGATCTGGGAACTGAAACACAAACCCTTCGTCAGCCAGTCGCTTCGAGACAACATAGCGACCGTAAAGTGCTAGTTCCGGATCGGTTCGAAGAATCAGCGGAGCTCCGATACGCACCATCCATTCAAACGCAGGCAGACCTATCGGCATACGAACTACTTTTCGGAGCATTCGCATAAAGTCAACTTGGGAAACGGGGTTTGGAGCGGAGGCTATGTAGACACCTGTCATGGAGTCCTCTGTGATCGCCCTCGCGAAAAGTGCGTTGAGGTCGTTTTCGTGAATCCACGACATACCTTACGTCCCTTTGCCAACCTTTCCGCCGAGGCCAAGTCTCGCAATCAAGCCAAGAGTCGCAAGTGCACCGCCTCCAGCACCACGATCGCGACCAACCACAAAGCTTGTTCGCATGATGACGCCTCGCTGGCCGGGCAACTTGCTCTCAGCAAACGCGGCTTCCCATGCTCGCCCAATAGTAGGCGCAAAGCCAATTCCCTCGGCGCTATCCTCATTGCACATTGCCGAAGGTGGGTCCCATAGATGTGCGCTGTGCTCATCTGCACCCATACCGGTGGCGGCGATTTCACAGTCCGCATCGCTTGTCCAAGTACTCGCGTCGACTCGATTCGAGAACGCAGGATCTCGTCTTGGTGATCCGGTGTTTTGATGCAGTTCACGGACCTGCCGGATAAGTTGACGATTGCATCGGCCCCGTCGATCGCCCTTAGCCAATCATCTAGCGACCTTCCATCCCAATTCTGATGCGAACATCCCGGAAGCAACTTTGGCTTGGACCGAGATAGAATCGTAACCGAAACATTTAGCTTCGAAAAATGCTCCGCCATAGACAGTCCCAAAAAACCGCTTCCACCCGCAATTACAATTCTCCGTCCAGAAAGTTCAGCCACGACTTGTAGACCTCGAAACACTATTTTGATAAAGGACTCGTCGCGACATGTAGCCGCCGTCGCCAAATCGCCAGACGGTGGATTGAGACTTGCGAGACCACCACCCACTAACTTTTTACTCCACCGCTTGGCAGCTAGGCAGCAGTGGCTACGCCTATTCGCCTCGGAGAGCGGTTCGAAACCATAGTCCGCCCCGAGCCCATTGTGTCAAAACCGCAAGTGGCACATGACTTTCACGTCGTAACGATGTGAGTATCGCACAGATAGTACAGAATTGTACAATGACGCCTTGGCATGGATCTACGCTGGCCTCGCAAGCAGGGCACAGTCTACGACTGAAAACTAAGACTTGAAGTCTATTCGGAGAAGATGGATGAGCAAATCACGCTTGGAAGCATTTAGTGACGGAGTGATCGCAATTCTGATCACCATCATGGTATTCGAATTGAAGGCTCCCGAAGGGACGGACCTTGCAGCGTTGATGACCGTAGTTCCTTCAGCGCTCACTTTTGTGTTGAGCTTCCTGTACCTCGGCATTTACTGGAACAACCATCACCATATGCTTCAGGTAACACACCGCATCAATGGCAGCGTACTGTGGGCCAATTTGCATTTGCTTTTCTGGCTCTCTTTGTTTCCATTTGTCACGGCGTGGCTAAACCGAAGCGAATTGAGCCGATTACCTGTTGCACTTTATGGAGGCGTGCTGCTCTTTGCAGCCATTGCCTATTCAATACTACAATCGACAATCATCAAAGCCGAGAGGCATGAGTCAAAGCTGAAGCAGGCCCTTGGGTCAGATCTCAAAGGTAAGATATCTCTTGCGGCTTATGCGACTGGAATTTTGCTAGCTTGGCAGTTTCCAATCGCAGCAGTTGTGGTCTATACCGCCGTCGCCCTCATGTGGTTCATCCCAGACAAACGGATCGAACAGATTTCCGAAAACCGCTAACAAGCTTTCATTGCGAGTCAATAGTTGAAGTGACAGTAAGCAGCCCGTGCAGCGAGACCCTAAGTTTTGAGGCTGTTTAACCAGCTCTGTACAAAGTTGTACTTGGCTTGCCAGTTGGAAGCGGGATTTGTGCCCGTTCCATCGTTGATCTTGAAAGTCATTTCCATGCTAGTGGCAAAGTCTTCCATTGGATTCGAGCGACCATATTCTCGTGCGAACTGTGCGCTGTAGTTATAGATCCAGCAGCCCGAACCCAGAAACTGCAACACTCCATTGTTGGTTGCTTGGATAAAGCCGCCAGGGATAGGCCCAGCCGCTAGGTTATGAAAACGCCAAGCTGAGAGATTCATGAAGCCAGCGTTAAAGGCGGACCCTTGCCAGGTGTGAGAAAATTCGTGCACGATGTTGGAGGCAATACCGTTCACAACACCAAGGTCAGCCATGCGAATTGTTCCTGAGCTATTATTATCGCCGCCAATTTCCGCGCCGAGCGTGGTGTAGCGATAGACGAATTGGGTAACACCATTGGGCAATTCCAGTAGCTTGGTGTTGTTGGTGGCTTTGTGTAGCCAGCTGAGCCCCTTATCGGCCAGGACAATTTCCTCGTCAGTCCAGGCCTTGTCGCCGTAGGCAAAAACGACTTCAGCATCCTGCGGCTCGTAATCGTTTAGCGAGTCATATTTGAAGTTTTGATAGCCAGGGCGAAGAAAGCGATCCGCGCCGGGTCCACCCGCTAACCAGTCATTTAACGAGTCCATATATCCGCCAAATAGGCCGTCGTTTCCGGCTTCGCCGTAGAGATAGTCGAGGCCGGCTCCGCCGTACAGCGAGTCACTGCCATTTCCGCCGTAAATATAGTCGACGCCATCTTCGCCAAAAAGCGTATCATCGTTCTCGCCGCCAACCAAGACATCCTTGAGCCCACCACCGCCATGGATTTCATCGTTCCCTGTATCGCCATATAGAGCGTCAGAATCGTTGGCATAGACTTTTGTGTTTCGTTCGTCGCCGCCCCAAATAATGTCGTTGTCCCCTTCGCCTTGAATGGTGTCGTTGCCGTCACCACCATAAAGTTCGTCGTTGCCAGCTCCGCCCATTAGCTTGTCGTTCCCAGCATCACCGTAAATGTAATCAGCGTCTTCGTTTCCGAAAACACTATCCTTTCCAGCTCCGCCGTACATGAAGTCAACTCCCCGTCCTCCAAACAGGTTGTCGACGCCGCCGCCACCTAGCAATGCATCGCCTCCGCCATAGCCATATATGGTGTCGTCATCTCCGAAAAGCGTCGATGCGTTCACCAATTTCTGAACATTGCTCCAATACGAAACATCCAAACGAGCAACTTCAGTACCGATATCGGTGACGGAGCCAGCAATGGTTTGCTGATGAAGTATGCCATCGGGAGTTATGAAGTGCCATGTATTCGAGTTACCAGCAACGATCCACTTTTCATTTCGACCACCCAGGTTTTGATACAAGTTGCCGGTCGAGTACAAGTTCAAGGCTATGTCGGTGCTACCAGCTAGTTGACCGGAGTCGGCCTCCAGTAAGCTGGAAAGATTAGAGTAGAATCCAGGGGCAACTTTGCCGATCGATGCGCCAGCCGAGTTACCTGCAGCATTCGAACGGAAGATCTCGCCAGAGGGCTTGATGTAGTACCACGTAGCGGACTGTCCATTGAACCACTTTTCATTGAGACCAAGGGAGTTGAGTCGTTCACTAGGGGCTGCAAAAAAGCGAAACTCAGCATCGAAAGCTGCAGCTATTTTACCTGTTTGTTCGCTATCAAGTTTGTCTCCGCCCATCAACGTATCGACAACCGAGCTGCCGTAGATTTTGTCGATACCTTTGCCACCGTAGACGGTCATTCCAATTGGTGTCGTGCCGGGTGTTTCGAACATTTGAATTGTGTCATTGCCCGCCAATCCACTTACCTCGATAGAGGAGATCGCACTGACATCGACTGAGGTCCAAGTGCGGCTTATCCCCCGGCTAATCGCAGTAATGTTGATGCCATCGATCTTGATCTTGCTCGCCTCATTTCGCAGATAAATGGTGTCGTTGTTGGGTGTCCCTTCGACTTTCAAAACTCCATCTTGAAAAATAGCTGTCAAGTTAGCTGCCATCTGCTCGCGAGCCTCTAGACGTTCCATTTGCAGTCTACGGCCACGCTGGACCTGGTCAGCACTATGTCGGTCTGGTCGGCGTCCGCTACGACGGCTGCTTTTGTCTGACATTTTCGAAAGGAGGAATCGGCTGAATTGTCTGAGCATGAAAACTTCCTTAACATTGATGCAATCGACATCGAAAACTCGAGCTTCTAAGTACGCAGCGGAAGGCACCGGGAACTGTTACAGCAGAATTCTGAGAAATGGCTGAGAATGCGGAATCTCGCCGCAATCTTCGAAACCATCAATGGTCCGAGAAAAATGCTCAGAACAAGCTATTCCCTCGATATTTAGCGGAAAGCGGCCAGGCAGCGAAGAGCTCAAGAATGAATACGTTCCCGCGTGCTCAAGGAGGTCAGTAGACCGAGACGAACTGCCTAGGGGCCTGAATTTCTTGCAATCCGAAGAAGGCTGACCCAGCCCCGAAACACTCGCTCAGCTCCCAAAGACTTCTTTTTGGAGCCATGATTGTCCGCTTTTTTGGGGCTGGGGGGGTAGGTTAGTACATCTCAATTCGTCGAAACGGTGCATCCATGAACCTTCTGACTACTTTGCCACCTGCCACCGGACTGATACCCATAACTGGTATGCTTGGGCAAGGTTGGATGTTGGAACACGACACAGCGAGAAGAACGGGTTTCGCCGCGGTCTTTGATACCGATATCGAACTTCTCAAGCCAGAAGTGGGCTGCCCCGTGATTGACGTTGAAGGCTGCATTCGCGGGATCGCAATCACCAGTCGCGGCCCGCAATGAAACTCAACGTGGCCCGACGTCCGTTCTACCGAGTCACATCGTTCGTCGCGTGACCAAACAGCTCATGGCCGAGGCAAACTCTAAGTAATATTGCAAGTCCGATGCAAGCTGTGAATTACCCCGAGTAGCAATTACCGAGGAAACTACCTTGACCCGCAAGCTCGGTTCAAGCGAAAGTAGCACGTTGGAGATGTTTGCAAAGATGCCTGCTCCCTAAAGTTATTTTGCCTTGAGCTGATTGACCAACGCATCAAATCTCGCGTCTGCGCGGAGTGGCTTCAAGTCGACTTCGCTCGATATAGCGAAAGGATCTAGCAGTCCATCAGCAATCGATTGACTCAAAGAGTCAAATGCTCGCGTACGGAACTGCTCTTTCTTTTCTACATCAGAATCTTGTTCAGATAGTTGAGCCAGGGTACGAGCGAGGTCAAGACGCAGATCCGGGTCTTTGGCAGTCGTCTTTGATAGCTCTCCAATCCACTTCTCCGCGGATTCGGCATTACCAAGGCGACCTTCGACAAGCATCAAGTTCACCTTGTTAACTTGATCGGGACTAACGTCGAACATCTCTTGTCGCAGTGCCCGCGCGCGTTCGAAAAGTGCGAGTGCGTTAGCTGCCTGCCCAGCCTCGGCCCGTGCTACACCCCAGTAATACAGGCTATAACTGTGCGAGCGTTTGAAATTCGCATTCTTCGTATCGTAGAGATAGTTTTGCTCTGTTAAATCATGAGCTTCGCCAATCAACCGAACTGCATCTTCAGCCCGTCCTACTCTTAGCATGTTCTGCCCATAATTACGCAGTTGAAGAGCCAGTTGGTCGCGGGCATTATTATCATTCGGTTGTGCTTTATAGTTTTTTCGGCGAGTTTCAACAACTTGCTCATAGACCGGAATAGCAAGTTCCGTCTTGCCTTGCCGATTCAGAATGTTAGCTTGACCGGTGCGACCTAGATCGACACTCTGTTGGAAATAGGATTTGATGAGTTGCTTCTTCGCATCAGGCAAGGCCAGAAACCACTCAGCATTCGCCTCAGCCTCTCCTACAATTTTCTGACATAGTGTTTGAACTTCGAGGTACAGTTGGGCGGACTTTTCTAGTTGTCCGGTCTTTAGTTTGGCGTTGGCTCTACGCAACAACGACTGCTGCAGAAGGTCAGTGATTTCAAACATTTGGGGACTGCCAGGTTGTGGCCTGGGTGTGGTCAGAACTTCCCGAAGCAGATCCTCAGCTTCAACGACGATTTTCTCTCCTACGGAAGGATCACTTGTAAGTCGCTGACGAATCGGAGCCATTCGAATAAGGATTCGAGAGAGATTCACACGCGAGGCATCGCTTCGATCCTTATCGATCAGTCGCTGACGACCCATCTTCTCGATCACTTCGAACTGCAGGCTTGCTTTTTCAAGTCGGTCGAGGTTTTCCCAGGCATCGGCAATCTTGAAGCGAACCGCCATTAGCGTTGGGATAGCTTCCCCCTTGATTCCGCCGGCCAGTTCAGCGTCCAGTTCATCCCATTTTTTCTCAAGAACTTCAAGCAGGCCGATGCGGAGTTCGGTAGTTCCGGGTTGCTTGGCCATGCGTTCATCAACTTCGGTGATGAAGAACTGAATATTCTGGAGCGACAGCATCGCCTGGCGTTCTGCGATCTTCTCGTTCGCTTCGGCTCGAGCTTTAGCTTCGTTGGCAAGAACTCGTTGCTTCTCGGCCTCGTCCTTTTCCTTTTGCGCCTTTTCCTCGTTCGCGATGGCTACCAACCGCTGCTTGTCAGCCTCCTGCCTTTGCTTGTTTGCTTCGTCACGCTGAGTATTGGCATTGTCTCGCTCGTCAGCAATGATCGTAGATTGAGCCGAAATTTGTAGAAAGGACCAAGTTGAAACGACTGCTGTCGCAATTAGTAGGATCGTAGCTAGCGAGCTTGGCACAGCGATAAGAGGATTGCGTTTGCACCATCGCCAAGAACGTTCAAACTTGCTAACCGGTCGAGCGATGATCGGTTCGCCGCGGAGGAATCGCCCCAGATCATTCGCCATCTCTTCGCAATTGGCATATCGCTTTTCTGGCGATTTCTGCAAAGCCTTCAAGCAGATCGTATCAATATCTACCGGCATTTTTTCCTGGAGTTGGCAGGGCGGAACTGGTTCCTTATGGACCACTTGCGAGATCGTATCGAACGCTTTTGTTCCCAAGAAAGGCGGGCGTCCTGTCAACAATTCATACAGCAATGCTCCCAACGAGTACTGGTCGCTAGCAGGGGAAAGTTCATTGACCAAGCCTTGTGCCTGCTCTGGCGACATGTAACTTGGCGTTCCCATGATGGTACCGGCTTTGGTACTGAGCGAATCCTCATCGTCGAGCTGTTTAGCGAGACCAAAGTCGGTGACCTTGGGCTGTCGATCCTTGGTCAAAAGGATATTGGCTGGCTTTATGTCACGGTGAAGAATTCCGCGATCATGAGCATACTGCATCGCTCGACAGATCTTCTCGGTAATTTGTGCTGCTTCCCGAGGTGGTAGAGGTTTGCCCTCGAGCAGCCTATCAAGACTCATTCCGTCGACAAACTCAAGCGAGAAGTATGGCAATCCCTGATGGTCCCCTACCTCAAAAACTTGAACAATACACGGGTGTTGTAATTGCGCAACTGCGCGAGCTTCAGCTTGAAAGCGAGTAAGCTGATTTTTGGACGCATGGTTTCCCGCCAGAACCATCTTAAGTGCGACATCACGATTGAGCGCAGTGTGCCGAGCCAGATAAACTACACCCATCCCGCCGCGACCAAGTTCTTTCTTGATCTGATAGTTACCTACAGCTTCGGGGAGAGGTATGTCCTCTAGCGAGTCTCTCCCAGATCGAACCGTGTTACGTTGCGTTGGACGTTGGGTCATGTGCGGATTAGCTGTAGCTCCGCTGACGCTGAATTCGCCTGTCGCGTCGTTGGCAGAGATGGTGCCCTTCGTATTGGATACATCCGCACTGAATTCGCCAGTTTCTTGGTTATTCAAATCGACAGTCAGTTTTGAAACATCGATTTGAGACTCTGAGGTGCCTGGAGTTTGTGAGAGTGTGTCCATGTGCGTTGAACCAGCGGTCTGTACGATCGTCTCTTGCAAACCGCGTGGATCCATAGAATCCGCTGGCGTATCGGAGAATCGCTCCGGAGGGAGTTTCCCGCTGTTGGCGTCGCCTGCTTCAAGCAGACGGGTTACGTTGGGGTCGGAATCATCTTCGGGCATTGTGTTCTGGGCCATGTTCTTTCTACCACCACTTATCTAGATCTTCAGTAAGTTCGCTACTCGATCGATCACGAATGTCGTCGAGTACATTACCCAGGTCGCCAAGCGTGTTTGCAAAGAACCAATCGGTTCCCGAATCACCCCACAAACGATCAACTGCGGCATCGTCAAAGACAGTGTTCTGTGTCATGCTAGTGTTGCTGATCTTGAAGAAGTACGAGCCATTATTTCTCGTACCGGTTCCAGTTCCGAATATGTTCTGGCGACGAGTCGCATAGGTTCGACTGCTGGTCCATTCAGCTAAGACCGCTTCCAATGCTGTACGCTGCTGTTCCAGAGTCAAAGCTGCCGAAACTCCAAATCCTGATGGAGCGGACATTGCAAAGTCGGATTCGTACATCGTAAATCCAGCGATCAATATGTCGTCGTTTGCATCGCCGTGGAGGCGATCGGCGCCTAGGCCTCCAATGACAATGTCGCGACCATCGCCGCCCCAGAGATTATCGTCCCCAGACTCGCCCATAATAATGTCGTTACCCGAGCCACCCTTAATATTATCGTCGCCTGCACCGCCCCATATCTCGGCCGAATCGTTAATGTCGTCGTCGATATTGATTTGGTCATTGCCGGCAAACGCAAAAACTAGAATTCGATCAACATCTCCGTGAACTGTACCGCGACGCTGGACGTCTTCGTCGCGATCGACTATTCGGACCTTGTAGTAGTCGTCGTCTCGAAGTTTCAATTTGATACTATCACTTCCCTGCGAACCGACCAAAACTAAAATCGCCTTTCCTGTATTTACTGGATCGGCCATTAGGTTCCAGCCTCCGACGACAAACGCTTTGGAAACAATCGAACTGACCGCGCCGCGTGGATCGGTGACCTTTACCGTGATCTGGAATTGACCACGACTGGAAACTGCTGGATACGAGTACGAGACAGTCTTTGTACGTGATCCGGTTACGGTCGTTGTGGCACCATTGCCCCAATTGATCAAGTAGGTATAGACGCCTGCTTGATCGACAGCATCAGGATCAGTAGCTGTAAGTACAAAGGTTGACGCAACATTCATGAAGCCATCTGTCGGAGTACTGATCGCTACTGTTGGTGGATTGTTGACAATGGCCCCCGAAATAGTCAGCGTACTGCCCACATAGACTACCGTGTAGTTAGTATTTGCAGTTAGTGTGCCTTGCAGAATGTTGTAAACACCAGCGACTTCGCCTGGCTGACGCGCGAGGCTTCCAGTTACTGTACCTGCAATTGTGTCGCTGAACTTGAGCCCGCTGACTTGGTAGGTCAACGCTGGATCAATTTGACCGACCAACTTATTCTGTGCGTTGGCTGTGACGGTTAATGGGGCCGCG
>CAUJKA010000024.1 GCA_963204965.1 Planctomycetota bacterium
CCGTTGCCGAGGGAATCAACAGCAAGATCATGTCGATAAAACGAAGAGTCGGTGGCTTTCGCAACAGAGAAAACTTCAAGACAGCTATCTTTTTCTACTGCGGCGGCCTAGATCTTTACCCACGGTAATCCCGGATGGACCAGAAAAGAACCAACGAGACAAATGCAATCTTAGCTACCTTGAGAGCTATGCTTTGAGAGCGATCATTTTCACCACGCACCGCGTTGGCCAAGCCCTTTAGCAGCGTTGGGCGCCGCGCCGCGATCTTTGATCCATTGATAAAGGATTGAAGATCTTTTAGCAAATCACCTGCGGTGGAATATCGGTCGGCAGGATTCTTCGAAAGGCATTGAAGGCAGATGGTCTCAAGTGCGGATGGGATACTGGGATTTAACTTTCGAGGAGCTGTCGGTGGAGTCTTTCGGACTTGATCTAAAGTTTCTACGAAGTTACCAGACGCAAAGGGTGGTCGTCCTGTGAGAAGTTCGTAAAGTACGGCTCCCAGTGCGTACACATCGGTTGCTGGACCGATTTGCCCATGTTTGGAACTTACCTGCTCGGGAGCCATATACAGCGGAGTTCCCAGAACGGCATTGGTGACGGTCTCCTGCAGGTTGGATTCGAGTACTTTGGCTAAGCCAAAATCGCTTACCCTGGGAAGAAAGGGTAGCGAACGAAACGCTGACGGAAACAAGAGTACATTACCTGGTTTGATATCGCGATGCAGTATTCCTTGTTCGTGACAATAGGCGATTGGGTCGACAATACAGACCATCAGATCGACTAATTGCGATATGTTGAGTTCGTCGGGATGTTCCATTAACCACTGAGCAAGATTAGTGCCTGGGCAGTATAGCGAAACGATGTAAATGCCCTGGCTGGTTTGTCCGATCTCGTACACTGGAACAATATGCGGATGGTCTAAGCTGGCAGAGATCTCTGCTTCTTTAGCAAAGCGGTTTCGCAGGGACTGTGTCTCGAGTGTTTCGATGCGAGGAATCTTGATCGCGACTCGGCGATTAAGCATGGGGTCCATTGCTAGGTAGACGATTCCAAAACCTCCGCGCCCAATTTCTTCGATGATCTGGAAGCGATCGATCTGCATCGGCTGCGTCAGCATACCGCTTAGCATGGAAAGTTGATCTTCAGGAGTCGTCTCGCGCGTGGTCGCATCGCTGCTGGCGCTTGGGCGACTGAGAAATGAGTCTAACTTTCGCAATCCATCGTGAGCTTGTTCAACTCGCAGTCGCATTTCGGCGGAGCACGCATGGAGTTGCCAAAAATCGAGAGTACCTGAAGATCGATAGGCCGCATCAAACTTGTCGAGCAGACTAGCGAATAGATCTTCGTTGGCTACGGCGTCTTCATTCATTTCTGACCGAGCTTATCAATTGCGGTCCTCAGCGCCTCGACAGCCCTTGCCCACAGTTTTCTAGCCGCATCTTCAGACCGATCCATGAGCAGTCCAATTTCCGCGAAAGACTTCTTCTCTTCGTTTCGACAGCGAATGACCCGTTGATAGTCTTCGCTGAGCATTGCAAACGCGCGGCCGACGATTTCCAACTCTTCTTGTTTTCGCAGATCGTCGCTTTTCGACATATCGACTTGAACGATCTCATCCAAGCGCCGAGCGGCGGAGCCGTCTCCGCCAAACTGGATTTCGCGATGAACGTTGCGTTTTTCTGTCTGAAAGAAGCGTCGATGGTTAGCAATGTTGTTCAGCAATATTCGTTTTAGCCAGGCAACAAAAGCGTCGGGAGAAGACCCTTCGAAAGCCACTAAGGATTGACCCGCCTCGAGTAGAGTTTGTTGAACGATATCCGAGCCACCAGCCTTTTGTCGTAGCCTTGGGTCAAGCTCTTCATTGGCGATTTGAAGTAGGAAGGGGCTCATCCGTTCGAACACTTGCCCCAGTGCTTCGCGATCGCCATCTTTGGCTCTCTGAAGCAAGAGTTTTAGTTCTTCGCCGCCGAAGGGGAGTTCTTTTCGAGGGTGCACATCGTTCCACATGCCATCATGTTAGTAATAAGCTGAACAGTTTCAACGCATTGTGGTACGCGAAAAGCGGAATAATTCAGCTGCCCAGGAAAAGAATAAATTCTGAGAATTTCTGATTTTGATCGTCCGGTTCTCAGCTTCGTGGTGCCTGGGCGGAACAATGGTCTTGCAAGACTCATGCGATAGGCATTCGCGAAGTCTAGTCGTGTCAACCTTGAGTCATTTTCCCAAAATGCCAGGAATCCCCATTCAATCTCGTCCGGTCATTCCGTTTGCAGGGCTTAGGAGGCTATGCCGATTTCGTTTCCTTTTGCCAAGACAGCCAGATGATCAAAGAGTTACAGCTAGTATGCGCTGCACTAGTGTTTATTTTCGGTTCGCAGCGTTGTTGTCACGCGGACGTGATTATTAGCTTTAATGAGACTGGGGCCACTACGGCTTTTACAGTTCTTCAAGGTCAAGAAATAACGGTCCCAGTATTCATGACTGCGGATGTGGGAGAAGTCCGGCTTTCAACGCAGGGGCTTTACTCCGCAGGCGCCACAGTTCGGTATTTCTATGGATCGGGAACCGGAGATGCAGATTCTGGAAATGCGTCCATCAGTTCAGTTAGCCTTGATCCTAAGTGGACTGACTTGGGAAGCAACTACACCGAAATCGACAACTCACAGGGAAACCAATACGCGATTCTGGAGGGCGTGGTTGATGGCCCTCCGATCGTTCCTGTAGTTCCGGCCGTCGGCACAAACTACATCAAAATTGGCGCGGTTACGTTTCAGTCGGGAGTCGACGGAAATGTGACTGAGCTATCGCTTTCGACCGATCTCAATGTCGCCTTCATCAACTTGCTTTACAACCCAACCACGGGTGATCCGCTAGATGGACATATCAGCTTTGCCGGTGCGACTCTCGCAACAATAACCGCCGTTCCAGAACCTAACTCGTTGTTATCTCTGGGGCTTGCATTGTCATCGTTGGTTGGCGTTCGCCTCCGTCGAAACTCAGTTTTTCACGAACGCTTTGCTGAGACTTCGAAGTAGCTCGAAATTCCTTTAATTTGATCATTTCTCCTTCTATGCGAACGAGTAAGAAGCAAAATCGCTTCCGTTCGCGCCGAAAGACTAATTATGTTGAGTCGAACTCTCAAGTCGCCTACCAAAAAGACTCGGATTCAATCTAGAAAACGGGACCAAGCTACTCGTAGGAGAAATTGGCGAAGGACCTGGGGATTTGAGTTATTGGAAGACCGATCGCTGATGGCAGCGGTGACATCGGTTCAGCTTTCCGGCTTAGGAATCGCAGCGGGAAATGGAAATTTGAACGCTAATGATGTCGCGACATTAACTGTTAATTTTGATGCTGCTGTGGTGGTGAACCGGACAAGTGGCTCGCCAACGTTGACTCTGAACACTGGTGCTAGGGCTTACTATACCGGTGGAACAGGGACGACGGCATTGACCTTTCAGTATGTCGTGTCTGCTGGGCAGAACACGCCTGATCTTTCAGTCACTGCAATGAGCCTAAACGGTTCAACCATTCAGAATTCGGGAGTCAACGCAACACTAACTGGAGCGGTTACCAATCCGGTAGGAACGACCGTTGTTGATAATGTTGCTCCCACAGCCACGGTCGCACTGGTGGGAGCATCGTCGCGTACTAGTGGTACGCCATTGCAATTCGATGTAGTCTTCTCGGAGCCTGTCACTGGAGTGTCAACGAGCGGATTCAGCTTGACCACCAGTGGTGTCGGCGGCGCATCGATATCAAGCGTCGTTCAGGGAGTCGATGCAGCTCACTATACGGTGAATGTGGTAAGCGGAGGTGGCAATGGAACCGTACGATTGGATCTCGTTGGGCAGAACATCAAAGACCTAGCCGGAAATGCAATTGGAGGAGGTAACTTTTTGGCCGGAGGGACTTTCTCTGGCGGTTCGAGTCCGACCTCAATTGCCAAGGGTGATCTGAATGTGGATGGCAAGATGGACTATGTGGTTTCCAATACTAGTTCGACAAGCGTTATTGTTGGGCTAGGAAGCGGAACAGGAGGCTTTCCCACCGGAACAGGAGGTTCGGTCGGAGTATCGCAGTCGTTTGTCGCGTTGGCCGACTTCAACGCCGATGGCAAATTAGATGTTCTTACAGCAAACTCTGGTGGCACTTCGGTTAGTGTTTTGTTAGGAACTGGAACGGGCAGTTTTGGTGCTGCAACTGGTTTTGCTGTGCTTTCTAGCCCGCGCGCGTTGGCAGTGGCGGACTTCAATTTGGATGGAAAACTGGATGTTGCGGTCTCCTACAACGCGACATCTACTCTGAGCGTATTGTTGGGGAACGGTACTGGCGGTTTTGGAACGGCGACTACAGTAACGACCGCTGCGGGGACCAGTTTCATCTCCACTGGCGATGTCAACAACGATGGTAAACCCGACCTTGTAACTGGAAGTACTACGACGGGTAACATTAGCGTTCAGTTGGGGACTGGCACCGGTACGTTTGGAGCGCCGACCTCGTTTGCCACAGGCGGCACGCAAACTGCGATCACACTGGGAGATCTCAATGCCGATGGTAAGCTCGACTTAGTGGCTGCGATTTCTGGAGGTACCGGAAGAGTTCTGCTGGGCACTGGTACCGGTTCATTCGGTACCGCGACGAGTTTCTCCTTAGCTCAATCCAACTCCTTAGCCCTGGCAGATCTTGACGGCGACAACAAACTGGATCTAGCCGCAACTAGTAGTACATCGCAAGTGTTTAGCAGACTGATAGGAACTGGTACTGGCAGTTTCAACTCCCCCACAACAGTTGGCGTTAGCGGTGCCCCCGCAGCGGTTGCGTTAGCAGACATTGACAGTAACGGTCGACTCGATGCTTTAATAGCCAATAGCTTCACTGGTTCAATCAATACTCTGACTAATTTTGCCAACGCGCAAGCTGGACCAACGGTAACAATTACCAATGCAGCTCCGACGGACTTGGCTTTATCCGATAGCTCCGTTCGAGAGGAGCAATCGGCCGGCTTGCTAGTAGGAACGTTGACGACTACTGACTCAGACACAAGTGATTCATTCACTTACTCATTGGTAACCGGCACAGGAAGCACTGATAATGCGAATTTCAGGATCGTCGGTAACCAGCTGCAAACTAATGCGATTCTAGACTACGAATCCAAAGCATCTCACTCGATCCGCATTCGGACGACTGACGTTGGTGGCTTGTTTTCAGAAAAGCAATTTACGATTCAAATCACAAATGAATTCGAAGCAGAAAGTCCATCGTTGACTCAACAGATAACGCCTGCTTCCACGTTGTCGGATACCTCAGCAGCACAGTTTGGAAAAGCCGTTGCGATCAGCAGCGACTACTATTTGATCGGCGCTCCCGAAGTGAATGCAGGAGGATTTTTTAGTCCTGGTCAAGCGTTCCTCTACAGCGCTGTCTCTGGACAATTGTTGAAGACGTTCAACAATCCTAATTTGAGCGATGTCGATCAGATGGGTTACGCCGTCGCGCTGTCTGGGAACACGGTCGTGCTGGGAGCGTGGGCTGATTCGGTTGGAACAGTCATGGCTGGTCGAGCCATGATATTCGATGCGGTCTCAGGCTCACTGGTTGCCGCGGTCGACAATCCAACACCTGCGGACAGTGACTCTTTTGGGATCTCCGTCGCAACTGGTGGAGGACTCATGGCAATTGGCGCTGATGGCGATGATCCAAACTCCGTTTC
>CAUJKA010000025.1 GCA_963204965.1 Planctomycetota bacterium
CGGCGAACCGATACGACGCTTGGCAGCTTGCTTCTTCAGCTTATCGACAAACTCGTCATGCACGCTCTCTTCGACAAACACGCGACTACCGGCACAGCAGCATTGTCCTTGATTGAAGAACAAACCAAACTCAGTACCCACTGCGGCTGCGTCTAGATCCGCGTCGGCCATGATCACGTTGGGACTCTTGCCGCCCAATTCAAACGTCAGCCGCTTCAGCGACTCGGCCGCGTCGCGCATGATAATCTGCGCCGTACGATGTTCGCCGGTGAAGGCAATCTTGTCGACGCCTCGATGTCGAACCAACGATCCACCCGCGGTTGGACCGTAGCCAGGAACCACGTTGATCACACCGTCGGGAATACCAGCCTCTTGGGCAAGCTGAGCCATTCGCAGGCAGGTCAACGGCGTTTGCTCGGCAGGCTTCATCACAATCGTGCAACCGGCGGCGAGTGCTGGACCCCACTTCCATCCGACCATCAGCATTGGAAAATTCCAAGGAATGATCTGGCCCGCAACGCCGACTGGTTCTTTGCGAGTGTACGTAAAGTAGTTGCCGTTGACCGGAATGGTCGATCCGCAAATCTTGTCGGCATAGCCCGCGTAGTATCGCAAGCAGTCGATCACTAGTGGCAGATCGGCCGCGCGAGCATCGCTGATCGGCTTGCCATTGTCCAAGCTTTCCAGCGCGGCCAGTTCGTCGATCTCCTCTTCGATCAAGTCAGCAAGTCGATACATCAACTTGCCACGCTTGCGCGCATCCATCTTGCTCCACGGCCCCGAATCGAAAGCGCGACGCGCTGCATCGACGGCAAGATCGATGTCCTCTTTGTCGCCTTCAGCAACTTCAGCAATGACCTCTTCCGTCGCCGGATTGATGGTCGGGAAGGTCTTGCCGCTGGCGCTAGGCACCCATTTGCCATCGATAAAGCAATCGGTGTGACGAATTTTGGGAGTTGGAACGGTTTCGACTACAGTAGCCATGGGCTTCTCCGCCTTGGAAAGAGGTGTAACAATGGGTACGCGGGCGACACAGTGCGCGGGCGTCCCGCCCGCATTGGCCAGGGCGGACGGGACGTCCGCGTACCCCCGACATTGTAAGTCGCCCGCACCTCCCTTATCAACGGGACGAGGCGACTCAAAACCACTTTCCATCGACAAATCGGTATGCGTGAGTTCAACAAGCTGTTCATCGTTGCCTTGCCCCGTTGCGCAACGGTATCGATGAGCCAAGCGGTTGGAATGCTGGGAATTCCTACGGCTCACCTAGGAAAAATCTACGGCGAGCCAGGGAGCGGGCACAGTCACCCAGCACGTTTAGAGCGCATGCTCCAACAGATCGAAGCCGGAGACTATCAATTAGACGTGCTGGGCCAGTGCCGCGGCTTAGCCGACTATCCCGCGTGTTGCCTGTCCGTGATCCAGCGTCTGAACCAACAGTATCCGGGCAGTCTGTTCATTAACGTTGGGCGGCAACACTCGATCCAACGATGGTTGCAGTCCGTTGAGTCGCAGTTCGTTGGCCTCGAACTTCTCAATGCCGGTCGCGAAGCACTGCCCGAAGAGAAGCGATTTGTAGAAGTGATGCGACGCTTTCGAGTCATGACGTTTGGCGCCGAGAACTTCGACGCGCGAGTCTATGCGAAAGCCTACGATCAATATCAGCAGGCGATCCAAGATCATTTCGCAGGCTCAGACAACCTGCTCAACATTTCCGATGCCTCCGAGCTTGCCACTAGCGGAATGCCTCGCCTATGCCAGTTCTTAAAGATCACCGGCTCTTCCGAAATTTGTAACGTTGCCTTTCCTTACAGCAACGAGCACAGTAGCAAGCCCCGCGCTGCCTTCCTCAGCGCCCTCCGCCAAGGCAAGATCATCTCCCAAACCGGGATCGGGTAAGGTCTTATCTGCAGGTAAAAACCAGATCGAGCGAAACGGGCGGGAAACGCCAGTGACTGGCGTGGCACACAGGGGAAAAAACAGCGGACGGCACATGGAATGTGCCTGCTACCGACCGTACACGGCAACGTCATCAAAATCGTTCTTGTCATCGAACGATCCGACTCCGATTCGACCTTTGCTGAATCGCGAGTCATTGACTTCCATCACAGACTTGTCCATATCATCAAAGTAGATTTTGATTTCGCCTGTTTCCGCGCGGCGCACCAACTTGACTTGATGCCATCCTTTACCCCAAGGAATCTTGTTGGTGTTCTTGGTCATAGCTTGTCGAGGCGCACCGTCGACAATCATGATTTGTCCACTGTGAGGATCGGGGACAGCGCCAGCATGCACGTAATAGAAGTGCTCGGCATCCGCGTGGCAAAAGAACACGCAACAGTCGCGATGGCCACCAGTGTCCTCGGTGTTGCGCACTCGGAATGTGATGACCAAATCAGAGAGCTGTAGATCTTTGATCAGCGCGATATTATGTGGACTGCGTACCTTGGGTTGATAGTTGCTGATGCGAGTCGTCAAGCTTAAGAATTTGTTGCTTGCATCACCGCTTGTCTCTTCCTTGATTTCCCAAGCCTTATCATCAGTCATTTCCCAACGCGAGCGATCCTTTTGAAAGTCTTCGCTGAAGACCAACGGCAAGCCATCGAGTTCGGTTGGGACTTTGGTTTGTTGCGCGGATGCAACAGAGCTGAGTAGTGCAAAGGAAAGTAGGGTTAAGAAAGCGTGTTTCATTGGTTTACTATATTTCGTAGGTAGCATTCACATAGCAGGCACACTCCGTGTGCCGTCCGCTTCTTGAGGCTTGAGGAGTATGGAGTTGCCAAACCCAGTCCGCCAGCCACACACCTGTTCTCCAAGGTTCTTATCTGCCGGAAAGAACTGGTGCAGACCAGCCAACGGTTCCGAGTCAGCATTATCGAACAAGCCTGCCAAAGTCAAAGTTGAATGTAATGAGAGTCTTGATTGTAGCTAAGTCCAACGTGGTCAAACCCGGCAGGAATTTGACCTACCCGCGGTGGGTTTCGTTCCTCAACCGCACCCTACGTATTCCCCAGTATGCCACGCCAGTCCCTTGGCGTTCTTCACCTCAAGCCTCCAGCCTCCAGCCTCACACCTCAAGCCTGTTGACCTACTCGCCTTTGATATTGAAGCAGAACAGCAGCTCTTGATCTCGAATGATCAATTTGCCATTGTTGACGACTGGAGGAGTCCAATTGCGACCTCCAGGAGCTTTGTTGGCAGTTGTTTTAGGCAATGCAAACTTCGACTTGAGCACAAACTTCTCGGGATTGGCTTCGACCAAAGCAACTTCAGCAGCCTCTTCGTCATAGATAATCAACATACCATCCGCGGCAACGACAGAACCGGCCTTAAGCGGCTCGCGAGCTACCCATGCTTGGTCGCCACTGGGCGTCTTTTGGCAGACCCAGCCCATTTTGTCTGAGTATCCATACAAATTGCCATCCACCATGACCGATCCGCCGACGTCATTTTTGAGCAATCGAGTAGCCTTACTCTTGTAAAGCATTTCAGCAGCAAACGCGTCGCCGCTCTTAGTGACCTTGAGAAGCCCACATGTCTTGCACGCGCTGGCGAAGATCATTCCGTCAGAAAAGATCGGTGTTGGAATAGCCACGTCGGGGAATTCTTTCTCCCAAGTCCATAGTGAAGTTCCGTCTTTGGCGGACACTCCCGTAACTCCACCGTTGGAAAGTACGACATACTGCTTAACACCTTCTATCTCAGCAGCAATGGGCGATGAATAGGACGCCATCGCAGTGAACGTCGTACTGCGCCAAGTAACATTGCCCGTCTTCAACTCCAGCGCGGCCAACGCACCTTTGGGACCTCCGGGATAGCAGATAACGCGGTCACCATCGATCAGCGGTGCCCAAGTGTAACCCCAACCAATCTTGGGCTCGCCGGGCTTGCTGCCCACACCACCGCCGATCGGATTCACTTCACCACCAAGATCCTTCATCATGTGCTTGCTCCACAACAGCTTGCCGCTTGTTGCGTCAGCACAGATCAAATTGCCCTCACCACCCAACGCAAGAACTTGATTGCCTGAGACACTTGGTGCTGATCGCGGACCAGCTCCCCAACTATTGCCTTCGAAGTCAAACTTCGGCCCGATCGGTGTCTTCCAAAGTTCAGTCCCCTTGGTCGCGTCCAAGCAGATCAGCAGCTCTTCCTTGCCTCTTGCTCCGGTAATGTACAGCCTGTCGCCGACGATTGACGGACTGGAATAACCCAAGCCAGCATCCTTAAAGGTCCAAGCCAATTTTGGACCAGCCGCGGGCCATTCTTTCATCAGCCCCTTCTCGGGTGAAACGCTATTGCGAGTTGGACCTTGATACTGCGGCCAATCGGCTTGTGCTTGCGATGTACAGATCCAAGCCAAAGCGACGGATAGAATTGCTGAAATGGATTTCAAGATGGATCCCTCGTCTATAGGTGATTCAAGCCGCAGAAGTTGCGTCGGTAGGAGTTATTCGCAAGTGAATTGTACTTGCTAAGCGAACTCCAGCCCAGTAGCAGGTAGCAGGCTTGAGGGGGGAGGCTTGAGACTTGAGGGGGGAGGTTGGAGAGCTTAAATCAGACTGCGCATATCGAACTCCAACTCAAGCCTCAAGTCTCACACCTCAAGCCTGTTCTGGAGTCGCGTGGTGAGTGGTGCGAGCCATAAGCGGTGAGGGCGAAAATTAGCCGACCGAAGTGGATCGCTCATGATCGGCCGCTGGGCATTTCGATCAGATCGCTGTCTTTGCAGCGCGATTGCCTTTGCGTCTAACCTGGTTAAACCCGTCAGGAATTTGACCAACTAGAGAGTTCACGGTGGGTTTCGTTCCTCAACCGCACCCTACTTAAGCCTATCCCCCAGTGTGCCACCACGCCAGTCCCAGCATTCTTCCTCAAGCCTCAAGTCTCACACCTCCAGCCTGAAAGACAGCGGACGGCACATGGAATGTGCCTGCTACTCGGGCTCGGTGGGCAATTCGGCGCTGGTGTTGACGACAGTCGGTGGCAAATGGTCCGAAGGAGCTAACTCGATCGGCAAATCGCCTTGCTGCAACATCTTATTGCGAAGCAGCTTTTCCTCTTCGGTCATACCATAGGTCATCACCGCCTCGCCAAACACACCACCCATCGTATCGGGGCGAATCGGACCTGGATCGATCCAGATACCTTCGCTGTCGATCTGCATGGTCCCCATATTCAGATCGAGCGATCGACGAAGTGCTTCATAATTGACGAAGGTACCGATCAAGTTGTTCTGCGTTGTCAGCAAGTCGCTGAGCGCGGTCACAGCATCTCGCGCCGCTGTGGGCGAGACTTGCCCAAGCGTTTCATTGATCTGACGAATGTCCGCGTTGACGCTAATCTGCTGAGTCGCGGTTTGAACCGCAAATCGCTGAATCTCAAATGACAACTGTCGTTGACGAATTGTCCGCAGCGTAGTTCGCATCGATTGCCAAACACCGTCTTCAAATCGATAGTAAGTTCGTTTGGCTCGCTGATACTCGATCAACGATTGACGGTAGTTGTTACGTTCCTGCAATCGAGTGATCGGAGCATCCCACTCCAATCCCATCGACATCCGACCGGTGTTGCCACGCAGGGCGAGCGGGTTATTGCCGTAGTTCTGCACATCTCCCGATACAGTTAAGTCAAGAAAACTCTCCAGCGTATCGGCAACCACTTCGATGGCTCGCCAACTGTTCACTAGTGAAGCACGGTTGTTCAGCCAGTCTTGTCGATTGATCCTCGCAATCTCCAACGCTTCGCGTGGATCGATATCGACTTCCGGCAACAATGCCGCTTCGGTTCGTGCTCGAGCTTGAATGATCTGTAGAGCCAAGAGATCGTCGTTGATATCCGCCAGTAGCCCCTGCGAGCCCAGGATGACGCTATCGCTGATATCGTTAAAGCGTTCACGGTCATCTTTGAACTGTGGCGAACGCTGGTCAAAGCTGCTCAGCTTGGCGTTAAGCGTTTCAAACGTCTTACCATGTTTATCAAATCGCGCAACCAGTTCGTCCAATTGCTTGGTCAAATCGTCCGGAAGTTGCTCGAGTCCTTCACCATCCAGGAACGACAAATTCAGCGTTCCGGTAGGTAACAAACCGCAGACCATGCCCTCTTCCGACTTAACAATCTCTTTCAGCCGATTGAGTTGCTTACGACGCTGAGGAGTCGCTGTTCGCAGCTTGGCGATGTCATCACGAACTTCCTTCACATCGGTATCGACTATCGTCTTGCGAACTTGTTCCAGCGGCTGGAGATCCTTGGCCATCGCTTGCATCTCAGTTTTCAAGCTTGGCAGATCTTTGAGTGCTCGGAAAGTCACTCGGGTTTGCGGATCGCGCTCGACCGTACTTAGATCGATAATCTTAGTGTTGTGATCTCCCAGCACGGCTCGTAGCGTCGCCAATTCGCCGCGGCGATCTCGCAGTTCCGAGGATACCAGTCGGAATCGATCCAACAGCGGGTCACGAATCTCGACGCACAGATAGGGAGGC
>CAUJKA010000026.1 GCA_963204965.1 Planctomycetota bacterium
CCAGACGGAAGCCTTCGGAAACGCGTCGCTGGTCGTCGTAGCTAAGAATCTAGGCGAAGCTGCCAAAGTTCTAGCTTCGCTGGAAGGCAACCTCACCGGCTGCATTTATTCAGCTCGCAACGGTTCCGACGACGCGGACTATGGACGCCTCGCCGATATTCTTGGCCAGCGAGTAGGTCGATTGCTCAACGATAAAATGCCCACTGGCGTAGCGGTCAGTCCTGCGATGAATCACGGTGGCCCATTTCCAGCCACGGGGCATCCTGGCTTCACCGCGGTTGGAATTCCTGCCAGTATGTTGCGATTTGGTAAGCTAACCTGCTACGATAATGTTCGCTCGCAACGACTTCCTGCACTTTTGCGAGACAAGAATCCTACCGGCAAGACATGGCGATTGGTCGACTTGAATTGGACCACCGACGACCTCGCCACTTCCTAAGCTCCTTCCTTCGATAAGGCTCATCATGCAACTCCAGCGACGTCAGTTCATCCAGTCTTCCATTGCAACAGCATCTTTGGCTGCCTTGCCGTCGATTGGTCAGGCTGCGATGCGGCCATCAACGGAAGGCATGCGGATGGGGTTGGTGACCTATCTTTGGGGTAAAGATATGGACTTGACCGAGCTGTTGAACGCCTGCGAACAGTCCGGTCTCTTGGGCGTCGAGTTGCGGACCGAGCATAAGCATGCCGTCGAGCCGACGTTGAGTGCGACCGAGCGAACCGAGATCAAAAAGCGATTCGCCGACAGTCCGGTCAAGCTGGTTGGCTATGGTTCAAACTGTGAATACCATTCGGACAATCCCGCGGACGTCAAGAAGAACATCGAGCTGACCAAGAAGTACATTCAGCTCATGCACGATTGCGGTGGCACGGGAGTGAAGGTAAAGCCCAACGGGTTTCCTAAAGGCTTGACTCGCGAGAAGACTATCGAGCAGATCGGCAAGTCGCTCAATGAAGTAGCCGAATTTGGCGAAGGCTATGGTCAACAGATTCGCGTCGAAGTTCATGGAAAAGATACGAGTGATCTTCCCGTCATTCGCGATATCTTCAAGATCGCCACGCACTCCAACGTCACCGTTTGTTGGAATTCCAACCCTGAAGATCTCAAAGATGCCGGGTTAGAAGCTAACTTTGATATGGTCAAGGATCGCTTTGGCGCTACGGTGCATGTCCGGGAGCTGGATGACAAGAGCTATCCTTATGCCGAGCTCATCAAGTTGTTCAGCAAGATGAACTACGAAGGGTGGATACTCTTAGAGGCCAGAACAAATCCCGCGGACAAAGTTGCCGCCATGAAACAACAGCTCGAGATTTTTCAAAGCTACTGCAAGGCAGCCGGTTAGCAGGTTCGCAACCCGCTGGGTTACGGAATCACAACCCGAAGCGTTAGCGAGGGACGCCCGAAACCTCAAAAAAGCTAGTCCCTCGCTAACGCAGCGGGTTGGGAAAAAGCCCACTCAGGATCACAGCTTCAACCGCTTGGCAGCGGTTGCTACTGCTACGCAAGCCTGATGGCGGACGAGCAACCTTAGTCGGTCGATCTCGCATTTCAGCCCGGTTTGTGGCTATACTATTGCCTTCCCGCCTGACCCCTCCTTATCCCACCTACCTAGGGTTGTTGCCATGTTGTCGCTGCAACATCACGGATCAAAATTATGTGATGGAATCTCCCGTCGCGAGTGGATTCGACTGGGTGGTCTATCGACATTGGGACTTGGCGTGAGTCAGCTCATCCAAGGCCGCACAGTACATGCGTCCGATTCAAATCTACCTGGATTTGGAAAGGCTAAGTCGTGCATCTTTCTTTTCATGCTTGGTGGTCCGCCTCAGCATGAAACGTGGGATCCCAAGCCTAATGCCTCGGCGGAGGTTCGAGGCGAATTCGCGGCGATCTCGTCGGCTACATCGGGCTTGCAAGTTTGTGAGCTGATGCCGCAAACCGCCAAGCTGACCAATCACATCGCCGTGCTTCGCGCGATGGCCACTGACGACAACGCTCATTCGTCCAGCGGCTACTGGATGTTGACGGGCCGACCTCACGCTCCCAAAAATTTCGAGAACGCCACGCCTGGCGCACCCAACGATTGGCCCGCGCTGCCTGCTCTGGTTCGACAACTTCGCGGCGATCGAAATGGCTTTCCTGGTGCAGTGCGATTGCCTGAAGCGATTTGGAATACGGGCAAGATCTTCTGGCCCGGGCAAGATGCTGGTTGGCTAGGTTCGCAGGCCGATCCGTGGTTGATTCAATGTGATCCGAACGATGCTCAGTTCCGAGTGCCCGACATCACGCTCCCTGTTTCGATTTCTCCCGAGCGTTTTAATGATCGCGAGCAACTTCAGCGACTGATGAATGCCAAGTTTCGCGAGCAGGACCAATCACCGATCACTCGATGGACGCAGTGGCAATCTAAGGCGTTGGATCTGATTCGCAGCGATGACACTCAACGAGCCTTTCAAATCGAGAAGGAGTCCGATGCAACTCGCGATCGCTATGGTCGCAATCGATTCGGGCAGAGCGTTTTGTTGGCACGACGGATGGTCGAAGCGGGTGTTTCGTTGGTCCAAGTCAATTGGACTCGCTGGAAGGAAGACCCTGATGTAGCGCCCGCCTGGGACACTCACGCAAAGAACAGCGAGCGATTGAAGACTGCCTTGATGCCGCCCATGGATCAAGCTTATTCAGCGCTTTTGGAAGATCTTCACGCCCGCGGCATACTCGATGAAACTCTAGTTGTTTGGGTTGGCGAGTTCGGTCGTTCTCCCAAGATCAATCCCAGCGGCGGACGCGATCATTGGGGTCACGTCTTTTCAGCGGCTCTAGCCGGTGGTGGCGTTCGGGGTGGGATCGTTCACGGGCAATCCGATCGCGACGGCGCATATCCGCTAGAAGGTCGCGCCGAGCCACAGGATTTAGCAGCGACCATTCTGCATTGCTTGGGTTACTCGGCTGACACCATGGTCCATGATCGCGTTGGTCGTCCCATCGCCATTTCTAACGGGCAACCCATTCAGCAGATTTTGTAGCAGGCACACTCCGTGTGCCGTCCGCTGATTTCAGTGTGCCACGACACTCCGTGTCGTTCTTCTTTCTTCAAATCCTGCTGGCTTGTCCAGCAGTTTGTTAGGCTTCAAGCTACCTGATAGAAATCCAAAACGACGTCGCTTTTTGCGTCTATTGTTTATAGCGAGAAGTCTAAATATCCGACCGGGCAAGCCGGTGGGATTAACCTAAAAACTGAAGACTAAAAACTAAAAACTGAAGAAGCGGACGGCACACGGAGTG
>CAUJKA010000027.1 GCA_963204965.1 Planctomycetota bacterium
TGGGCCTTCGGCCCGAAATCCCAGAAACATCGCAACTTCAAAAAGGGTAACCCGAGGTCATCTATCGTAAGCGTTCTGGCGGTGAGGGCTTGTACAACGTGGCCATTGAATCAAGGAAGGATAACGTGGCGGATCTTTCGGAGAACATAAGTAGACGAATGGCTGCAATCCGTAGTTACCGAGTTAGGGGGCGATGGTCCACATCAAAACCCTCGCCTCAATGCCCGCTCAGGATTCACGACTTTGTTAGCGGCCCTTGGGTGCGAACGATCCAATTGCGCTGACCCCATCATCGCCGACTTCGAGAACATCTGCTGTGACTTGGTGGCCAGACTCATTGTATTCCCGCAAAACGACCCCACCGAGCCGACCAAGGAAATCGTGTTTGTCGTACGGTATCACGTAAACGAAATCGCGTGTCGGTGCTACAACAAAAACAGGCCATCCGTGTGTTGGCCTGACCAGGTCACGGAATCCTTCAGAAAGAATGAGCGAAGCTTTGAACGCCGTTTCGTTCGTAGAAAGCATCCCTAGCTTCACTCCGTCGATTTCCTTGATTTCTAGCTTGGTCTCGGCAACTAGTTGATTCATGTTCGTATGGGCGTGACTCTCATGATTGCGAGTGTTTTGCTGAATGAATACGTTGTGCTACGGCGGAAACGGCCTGGACAACAGCGTCTTTGTCACAAGCATACAGCCCCGCGAAGCTGAAGCCTCCGATTTCAAGCAGATGATATTGACCGTCTTCTGTTTTGCAGACGTCCAGCACCCAAACTGGATCTGGCTCAAAGCCTGACTCCAAAACAGAATTTGCAAATGCAAGCGCGTTTGGATCTTCCGCAATCCGCAACACTTTCTCGTTGCGATCTACGTACTGCGAGCCCGTAACGATTTTGCGATCAGCTACAACAAACCGCCATTCGGCAACGATTTGCTTGGGAGAGCTAACCACCACGATGGACTCAATTGGAAACTCGTAGAATCCCATGAATTCGTAATCTCGATCAAAAGTCGATTGAGCGATGGTCATTCCAGTGAAGAGCTTAAGCGGAGAATCGGGCCGGACGAATAGCGTATCGTCCCTGCCGAGAGTTGAAAAAAGAAACTCCTGACAACGCGGCAGCTCTGCGTAGGGAAGCATGATATAGTCGCGATTCAGCAAAAAACGCCCGAGATGAGCGTAGTAATGGGAACAGAAAAACCGTTCCACGCAAGCAAATGCGCCTGGCGTCCAGATTCCGTCTTCCAACACGCGCCGTACCAAGTCAACATCCCCATGAGTTACCACGCACGATCCAGGAGGAAATGCTTTTCGATATGAGTTGCCGGTGTCATCCCATTGGTACGGCGGGCTTGGACGGTTGAGCGAAACGACGGAGTGGCCATATCGCTTGACTGCTGCCGCCAGTTCGTCGTGGTAAGAGTCAAACGCCACAGCGTCAAGAATCCAGTTAACGCTCAATTGTTCTTTACCTTTCATGTCCTTTGATTCTAAATTATCAGGGCAGGTGCTTAGCGATTCCCCTCGCTATTTGTCGTCCACCTGAGCATCAAGAACGGGACCTTCGTTCTTCAACCACTGCAATCCACGCAGATTCTTCGGCGAGCTCGCGTTGCGACTCGGCGCTCATCCCTTGATCAGTCGAAACCCAATGAGTCACTGCGTGAGCATATTCTTTGAACGCGCATGTGTTACAAAACGACGCGGCGATCTCAGCGTCGATACGACGGAGTACTCGTAGCGCAAGCGCGCGAAGTGACACGTGTTCATGCTCGTTCACTCGGCGCTCCAAAGAGAGCATTTCAATCAATCGACTGCGAGCAACTTGAGACGCTGAACCCAGCGAGCCAAGGGCGTAAATTGAATGAACGACTACCTCAGCATTAGGAGATGCTGACACTTCCAGTATCCAACGCAAAATCGAATCATGAAGCAAGTCATTCTGATCAAAACCAGTTCTACGAACGAAGCTTCCTAGTGCCATCACACCCAAGCTCAATAGCGCTAGCTCGTCCCGATTCAAGTCACTATTCGGATCGATGGATCGGCATTTCTCGATCAGTGTAGTTAGTTGAGACTCTCGCTTGACTTCGCTCAATAAGAAGCCGGCGGCACGAGCTTGATCCCGGGTGGAGGACGAATTTAGAAGCTTTTCGATATCCATTTTTGACTATAGAACGTATCGATTGAGGCAAGCCGTGCACTCTCAGGTCGAAACTGCTGGTTAAGGTCTAGGTTGCTAATCACTTCCAAAGATAGTAGCGCGAAGCTTCTAACTTCCACCGTTCGCGAGTGGCGCATTGACGCGCTGCGATTGTCGCATCGGCAAGCAATCGACCAATCAATAAGGTGGCCGACTATAGTTGTTTCAATGTAAACAGGGTCCATCGAGTGGGAGTTCCGCGACTAGTTTCTAAAACAGTCCAAAGAAAAATCCCTACCGAAAGCAAGTTCAGCAGGGATAAGAATTTGTTCACATCGCAATTTTGTCTACAAACCAAGTTGGCCACAAACCAAGCGTCTGTCGTAGGTTAGTCGTCGTCGGCCATGTCGCGGTTGGAGTACTTATCCTCGTCATCGCGGCGGCTCAAACCGGCGCGATCGAGCAGCCCGCGACGTAGTACTTCCTCAATTTGCTCGTCATCCGGTGGTGGTGGACCAAACGCACCAAGTTCTTCCGGCGAGTACTTAATGACGTAGACGTGTTTGGCAAAGGAGATTTTGGCTCCTGGGTCCAAACGCTTGCGGCTGATCCGATAACCGTCAACTTTAGTCCCGTTGCGGCTTCCAAGATCCTTCAAAAACCAGTACCCTTGTTCCAACGTCATTCGAGCGTGTTGGCCGGAAACATTGGTGAAACGCAGGACAATATCACACGACTCGCGTCGACCGATTACCAAGCGATCCTTGCGGAGCACAATGTTGTCGCCGCCTCCTTCAGGAATTAACAGACCGTAGTCGGCCATGGTATCACTCCAAATCGAGCCGAGAAGAATGAGCGTTTTTCAAAACGGTATTAAACGATGGTAGTGTGAGCATACTTGCCACTCTCGCGTACGTTCTAATTTAAGCATAGTTAATGTCCAGGTCAAATTCACAACTACTTAGATCGCAAATTGACTGGCGGAGCGAAGGGCTCTACTACTTTCCGCTCAACCTGCATTTTCGGCATCTTTTTGGCACCCGCGTTCAGAAAATCAGCTTGGACGGCGGTTTCACATGCCCCAACGTCGATGGCACCGTTGCTAAAGGAGGCTGTGTTTTCTGCGATAATCGAGCCTTTAGCCCTAGCCGACGCGTCAAACGCGACGCGATCACCGCTCAAATTCAGCGCGGTATTGAAGGCCTTCGCAGACGTTACGAAACCGAGAAGTTCTTGGCCTATTTCCAACCCGCCACCAACACCTACGGCCCATTGGACAAATTGCAGACACTTTGGGACATCGCACTAGAAGATCCTCGGGTCGTCGGTCTGGTCATAGGGACTCGGCCGGATTGCGTGCCCGATGAGGTTCTGGACCTGATCGATCAGTACGCTCAGCGAACCTACGTCTCTTTAGAGTTGGGCGTGCAAACGATCCATGATGCGAGCCTGGATTGGATGAATCGTGGCCATCATCATGACGCAGCGGTGGATGCGCTCGAGCGATGCCAAGGACGCGACTTTGAAGTTGGTCTGCATATCATGCTGGGTCTTCCCGGTGAGACGCACGCGATGATGATGGAGACCGCCGATCAAGTTGCCAAGTGGAACGTGGACAGCGTCAAAATTCACAACTTGTACCTGGTGCATCGAACCGAGATGGTCGAACAGGTTGCCAGCGGTCAAGTTCGTCTGCTCGAGTTACAAGAGTACGTCGAGATCGTTGCTGACTTCTTAGAGCGATTGCCGCCTCAAATGGTCATCGAGCGAATTTCGGGCGACGCACCGCCGAAGGATCTGATCGCGCCTCAATGGGCTCTTCACAAAGGCTCGATCAAGGACGCACTCAACGCCACATTCAAAAGCCGCGGAACGTATCAGGGCTTTCGATACACTGCTTAAATGATCTCGTCGATGAAATGACCGTGAACATCGGTTAGCCGCCGATCGATGCCGTTATGTCGGAAGGTCAGTTGTCGATGGTCCAAGCCCATTTGCCGAAGGATCGTCGCATGAACATCGTAGACCTGCGTTGGCTTGGATCGATCCAAGGGCTTGTATCCCCACTGATCACTTGGTCCATAGCTTACGCCGCCGCGAATGCCGCCACCACAAAGCCAGTTGGTAAACACAAATGGATTGTGATCGCGACCTTTACCACCTTGCGTTGAAGGCAGCCGACCGAACTCCGTGGTCCAAAAGACGATCGTATCCTCTAACAAGCCGCTGAGCTTAAGATCGCGAATCAGCGCCGATGCACCTCGAGCCATTCCACGAGCGAGCGGACCGTGATCGCGTTCGATATCTTCGTGAGAATCCCAATTCCGCCGCGGGAAACCATTGTCGTTGCCCGACCAGACTTGAACGAACCTCACGCCTCGCTCCAATAACCGCCGAGCGACCAGACACTTGCGTCCAAAGTAGTCGATCTCCTCTTCGGCATTAATCTCTGTTGGCCAAGATCTGCCACCTTCGCGAATGCCGTACATCTCGAGAATGTGTTTGGGCTCTTTGGAGATATCTAACGCTTCGGGCGCTGCTAGTTGCATCTTGGCGGCGAGCTCATACGTTCGTATTCGCGACTCAAGTCGACCATCCAGCGGATGTTGCTGAGCGTTCTGCTGATTGATCGAAGCAAGCAAACGTTGCGCCGCTGAGCTGCTCGCCGGTGTCACATAGCTGCCGCTTCGATGCGGATAAAGATCTTCGATGGGAACATCGCGATTCGGAAAGACGATCGTTCCCGAGTGTTGCGAAGGCAAGAAAGCCGCGTCCCAATTCTTCGCGCCATTAGATGCGAAGCCTCGATGATCGGGCAGCACGACAAACGTAGGAAGATTCTCGGATTCGCTGCCCAGACCATAGCTAATCCAACAACCCATGCCTGGAAAGCCAGGAAGACCAAAGCCCGTCGATTGCAACAATGTCGCTGTACTGTGAACGCCTGACTTACCCACCATGTTATGGATAAAGGCAATGTCATCGACGCATGTTCCCAGATCTGCAACAACTTCGCTAAGGTACTGACCGCATTGACCGTACTTTTGAAACTCCCAAACCGGTTTTTTCCAGGGACCTAGTCCATCTTGAAAGGCTTCGATTGGCTCACCAAAATCCGCGGGCTGACCGTGTCGTTTGACTAGCTCGGGTTTGTAGTCAAAAAGGTCGATGTGACTCGCCGCGCCGGCCATGAATAGTTGGACGACGCGTTTTGCCTTTGGCTTGAAGTCCAAGGGTCTGCCGCTGGCTGCATGTCCAGCTTGATCCCGCGAGGATTCCTGAGCCATCAACGAACCGAGCGCCAGAGCGCCGAAGCCTCCGCCCAAACCTGCCAACATCTCGCGGCGCGAGAACATCGAAGCTCGGTAATCGCGCATTTGTTCAGCGGCACTTCTCATGGTCTACTCCACAAACGCGAACTCGTTGAGATTAAAAAGCAGTCGGCAAAGATTCTCGACTCCATGTTCAACTGTGTATTGAACCAGTTCTTCCAATTCTCTATCGGTAGCCTTGCGACCAGTCGCCTCTTCAAAGCCTCTCGCGACGATTTGCTTCATTGAGTCGCTATCAAGTTTCGAGGTTACTTCGGCTCCATTGTTAGACCAACCACGCAGCTTATCAGCAAAGTACTTGCTGTGAGCGATCACCATGCCGTTGTTCAGCATGGCAAGAGCTTGCAGAGGCGATTGCCCTTGATTGCGAGTCGCGACTTGTATCGACGGATCAGCACAGTCGAGCGAATTCAAGAAAGGCTGCAACTGAGATCGAACGGTGAAACGATAGATCGTGCGTCGATGCGTTTCGGGCTTTTCGAAGTCGTGAAGGTCGTAGCGATAGTGCGGCGAGTGCTCGGGCTTCTCCAAGACGAACTCCTCGAACCCAGGCCCGCCCATCTTGAGATCAAGCTTGCCACTAATCGCCAGGATGCTATCTCGAACGGCTTCAGCATCCAGTTTTCGTCGGTTGGATCTCCACAGAAGCCTGTTCTCCGTATCCAAGCTGTTGGCAAGCTCGCGCTGTTGAGCCTCCACCGGACCATCAGAAGATTGCTTGTAGATTTGGCTAGTTACGATCCAACGGTGCAATTGCTTCAGCGATTGACCTTCGTCGCGAAACTTAACGGCCAGCCAATCCAAAAGCTCAGGATGACTGGGCTTGCCTCCCATGCGCCCAAGATCGTTGGGCGTGTCGACTAATCCCGCTCCAAAGTGATACTGCCAAACACGATTAACGACGCTCCGCCACGTGAAAGAGTTTTCGGAACTTGCAATCCACTTCGCAAGTGCAGCTCGACGCAACGCTTCGGGATGATTCTCGGGAAGCTCCAATTGCGAGCTCATTCCTGGAACCAGCGAAAGAGTGCCAGGCTGCACTTGCAGACGGGGGGACGTAACTTCACCGCGATGGAGCACAAAGATGTCTCGAGCCTTTCCTGCCTGATTGCCCGTCCCTTGAAAAGCGCCGCTGCCAAAATGAACTGTTCCGGCGAAGACTTGCTTCGGTTTGGGAAAAGCTTGGAGTCGAGCTTCAATTGTCTTTCGCGATACCTGGAGAGCTTGAAATTCCAGATTGGATTCTTTGCCCAGCAATTTTTCGGTTAAGGTCGTTCGTTCAGCAACAGCCTGCTCCAACGACAAACCAGATTGAACTTCGCGTGGGAATATTCCGTCAACTAAGTTGCTCTTTCGCCAACGCGGCGGCGCTTCGATGGAATCCAACGCGGCGACATCAGCGCTACGAGCCAAATTGTTTCCGCTCGAGTCGTAAGCCTCTAATTCAGCCAACGCAAAAGAAAAATCTGTCGGTAAACGGTTCGACAAAAGCTTTGCGGAGACGCGGATCGTCCGCGCAACGTGTCCATCGCAAGGTAACGAAATCGTTTGACCCGCACTGCGATTCTTCTGTTCCAGTCGTGACCATTTCGCAAGCTCAGTGAACTTGTCAGGAGTTTCATCCGCAGAAAGCTCGATCGTCAGCTCAACGGGCAGGCCAAAATCCGCGCCATTGTTGTTGAACTGATCAAAGGCTGGCCGCAAGACAATTCGATCCAGCGGCGTAGCTTGAGGCAGAGTCACTTGAACCCATTTTTTCGAGTCAGCGGTTGCTTCGATGTTGCTGTGGTAACCAAACTCTTCTCGATCGTTTAAGTTAGCAGGATTGTTTCCAGCTTTGATGAGTTCCTTGATGGCCTTCCATCGGTCGCCGCCAAGTTTTGCGAGCTTTGCATCGAATTCTGCAATTCTCGCGTCGATCGTCTTTTTCTCCGTCGTCAACTTGGCATACTCCGTCGTCAACTTCGGATCGTCGTAATAATTTTTGTCAGCTCGATCGATGGCTGCGAAGACAGCTTGTAGTTGGTAGTACTCTTGTTGTTGGATCGGATCGAACTTGTGGTCGTGGCACTGCGCACAGCCGATCGTTAGGCTCATGAACGACTGGACCACCGTGCGAACCATGTCGTCGCGATCGAGATGCCTAGCGATCTTGCCGTCGATCTTCGACTCGGGGACTTCGGCATGACCAACAAAATCCCACGGACCAGCTGCTAAGAATCCTAGAGCTTCGATACCGTCGACGGTGTCTGGGAAGAAATGGTCTCCAGCGATTTGCTCATGAATGAAACGACTCCATGGCTTATCTTCGTTGAGCGACCGAATGACGTAATCGCGATAGGGCCAAGCGTTGGGGCGTAATTTATCTTTGTCGTAACCGTGAGTATCCGCGTAGTGAGCTACATCTAGCCAATGCCTAGCCCAACGTTCGCCGTAGCGCGGCGATGCCAACAACGTGTCGACCAGTTTTTCGTAGGCCTGCGGATTCGTATCGCCTTCGAATGCCGCGATCTCTTCTGGTGTCGGCGGCAACCCGATCAGATCATAGTAAAGTCTACGGATAAGGACTCGCCTGCTGGCCTGCGGAGAGTTCGCCAGCTTTTGCCCGGCCAATTGAGCAACCACAAACGCGTCGATTGCGTTCTCGGATTGCAGCATGCCACTGGCTTGTGCGATCTGTTTTGCAGAGTGCAGCTTTGAATCAAGCTCCTTAGGGCTTGGCAGCGGTTGGAGCGACCACCACGATGGGTCGAGCGATCGAGGCGGTTTTAGCTCGAGTCCCTCCGGCCACTTGGCCCCGGCTTCGATCCACTGCGCGATGGCCTTCACGTCTTCTGTAGAAAGTGCCGGAGATTCTTTAGGCATTTCAGCCGAACCGCCAGTCGGTGTGATCATTTCAACCAGCAGCTTGCCATTCCAGTTCGGCAGCTTGACTGGATCACGCGTCAGAGAGAGTTCGCCCGCTTTATCTTGGTCGTTATGACATCGCAGGCAATGCTCTTGCAGCAGTTTCGTTGCACGTTCAGCTACTTGCGAATCGGACTTCGCCAGCAATGACGAAGCGAAGCCGCAAAGAAGAATAAGGCAAGCAAGTGTCAATCTAAAACTTGCTTGCATGATTATTCTCCAACCATAAAGTAACGCTGAATCGTCCGACCAGCGCGGCCGCTTGCTGAATACGCGCGGGCTTTTAGAATCGTTGTTTGGCTGATCTCAACCGGGCCATGATAGACAGAAGAGTTCTCGTTCGGTACCGAGCGATCGAGTGTGTATCGAACAACATCGGTAGGCTGGTCCGCAGTCAACGTCACTTGAATTGGCTTGTCGTAGTGTCCGCTGGCCTGCGAAATCTCTGGAGCGATTACTCCATCGGCTTGGAGTGCAAACCAGCTTTGGTTCAAGTAGCTGCATACACATCCAGCCGACGCATCGGGCATCAACACTAAACCACCCGCCGGAATGGCGTTGATCCAACAGCCCGGTCGTATGCCACCAAAGTTCTCGACTTTACCTTGCCGCTCGAAATCGAAATAGCCAAGCGTTGCTGATCGAAACACCATGGAGTGTTTGCTTCCCGCGAGGATTCCGCAGCCGTAAGAACGCTTGAACTCAAAAGGCAATGGCGAACCGCTAAGCAAATCCCATGCGCCACTTTCGGAGTAGATCGTCCCTTGATTGATCATCGGTCGTGAGGAGTACTTGGTATCGCGTCGCCAAAGTCGCTCGCCGTTTTGTGGATTGATGGCCGTCAAGTGCTCCGCGATTTCAGACTCAAGCGAGAAACGCGTCGGTTGAGATGTCATTAACAACACTGGCTTGTCTTGACTGAGTGCAAGCACCGTTCCGTCGACGTCTTGTGTAGATCGCCACTTCTCAACTCCGGTCTTGGTATCTAGCGAAACCATAACGCCTGCTGCGTGGTTTTCGACTTTAGTTTTCTTCGTTCGATCTTCGATAGCCTGTGGTCGATCGATCAAGAACACCGACTGTGCGTCGATCGCAATGGCATTGTGTCGAATCGAGCTTACCGCGTCGTAACGCCACAGAATATCACCTGTTTCAGCGTGCATGCCAAAGAGTGTTTTCGACTCGGTTAAAAGGCTCGACATGTCTCCGCCACGTTCGAGGTAGCGGAAAGTCACGATATGCTCAGGGTCAGCCAACGAACCTACCAAAACACCGTTGACGCAAGCGATATAGCCCCACACTCCGGGTTTGCCGTGGATATCCACCGGCGAGTCAAACTTGGCCAGCAATTGCCCCGTCTTGCGATCGATGCGTAGACAATTACCAGCTCGTCGCACATAGATTCCTGAATCGGCAACACAGTAGATGCTGTTGGTTCCAGCCGTTCCCATCAACTGATCGCCGTTGTAGGCCGCTAAGATATCGGGCAACGAGTATCTCCAAAGAACTCGGCCGTTGTACGCGTCGACACAGACAAGTTCATGAAGGCCCATCGAATAGAGTCGTCCGTCCAGGAACAGAGGTCCTGGACCGCGACCGTGACGTTGAGGCATGGCGATATCGACATCGCGGAACCATAACATGCCTAACGGTCCTTGGATGAACTCATCGGTCGAGCAAGTCGTGTTTCCAGGCGTCGCATACTGATGCGTCCATTCACCAGCGCCTTGTAGAGGTCCTCGTTCCGTTCGCTCTAGCGATTCAGCTTTGCCAAGTATCGTGACTCCACCATAAGGACGCGTCAGTCGAGCTACTTCGGCAGGAGATAACCTCTCCGAGCCTTGTTGTAGAGCCTTCTGCGATACGATCAGATTTGCAAAGTAGCTCGGCAAACCGGAGTCTCCTAAATCCTTTATGTGCAGAACCGTAATTCGCGAGCCCAACAAGTTCGCCATGCTCAATCGCTTGCGTGCTGCTTCTAATTCCTCTACGTTCGAATCAACAGCGATGATATGTAGATTGGAATTTCGCGCGAGCGATTCCGATAACTGGCAATCACCGCAGCCAAAATCCAGGCAGTAGCCTTCGTCGAAATCCGCCGTTTGAATTATCTGCTGAGCGATCATCTCCATCGAAGAGTTTGGACTGCTGGCGGATGTATTTGAGTCATCACGAGCCACGCTAGCCTCTCGCGAAGGTTGCTCAAGACCTTTCGGCGTAAAGCAAAGGACCGAACCTTGATCGGTGGCCGCAATAAGTCGTCCATTGTTAACTGCCAGTGAAAGTACATTACCCTCAACTGTCTCGCGCCAAACGATTTGTTGGGTTTTGGCATCAACTATAACAATTTCGCCGGACGCTCCGACAATCACATGGTCACCAGCGACAATGATCTCGCGAGGCGGCGGTACTCCTTCGACGCTCCACTGTGGTACTGGGCTGAGCACATTTTGTTTGGCTCCCTTGCGATCCACCTTCTCGACCATTTGCCAACGATAACTTGTGAGCAATTTGTCGACGTAGGTGACCATTCCGTCTGGAATCATGGCGACGGGAGCGTTGCCAATCGTGTGCGCAGCTTCGCCAGATTTGAGATCAAAGATCATGCCGCTGTTGGCAAAGAAGTATTCGTTTGCGCTGACTGACGCGCCGCCCTTCTGTCCAAACTTTTGCAAGTGGAAGTATTTGAACTTACCGTTCTTTCGATCAAAGACAGCGGGGACCGCTCGACCTGTTGGCACCAGCAGCAAAGCTTGCTCAGCACCAGCATTACTTTTGCCATCAGTTGCAACAGCGTCTTTTGCAGGCTTGGCGATCGAAGCCGCGAGGTGACCTTGAGCCGCGACGCCGCTTTCCGCTTCAGCGCCACCGTGAGGTTGAGGCATATAGATTCCACCTGAGTCATCGTTGACCCAGAGCTCACGTCCCGTCTTTGGATCTAGTGCGAAAAGGAAGATTCCCTCGGAGGGCCAGATACCAGCGGCGTAATAGAGCACACCATCGCTAATCACACTTCCTCCGCGACTTGGCCAGCGCGAGATCATCCGTTGATTGCCCAACCGCAATGAGTGATCAGGTACTCCACAGTGTTTCCACTTCAGCTTTCCCGTGGCTCGATCGACAGCATGCAAGCAGCCATCATCACTGTTGACAATTACCAGATCTTCGAAGACCACTGGTGCGAGTCGAATAGGGCCTTCACAAAAGTATTGCCACTTTGAAACTCCAGAACTGAGCTCAACACAGTTCAGCGCTCCGGTAACGCTGTCACCCCAATAGACTTCGTTGTCAACGGATACTGGCTGCAAAGACCAGTCAAACGTTTGGCGGTCGCTTCGCGGCCAAGCTGGATCGGGCTTGTGCGCGGCTTGAAAGTGCCAAGCTAAAGTCATGGGCGTTTGAACCTGCCCCGGCGTATAACCACTTCGCTGAGCATCCCCGCGGTACATAGGCCATTGAGCCTGGACGCAATTGGAGATGAAGCAACTGAAAGTCACGACCAGCCAATAACAGATAACCGAGCGAAAATTCATGGTACTGTTCGAAGTGCATTGAGGAGGGAGCAAACTCGAAGTGATCAAAAGTCCGCGGGGACTCTACTTCGAATTTTGGCAGGCGGGGTTATGCCGATCGAAGTTGTTGTCGTTCGACCGTTAGGATCCATTATAGACGATCGCAACTGAAGGTGTTGGGAGCCTACAACCTGAATCGTTAGTTTCGATGTGGAGCTTTGTGAAGACCGCATTAAGAAATCGTGCTCGTGCTCAAAAAAATGGTGCTCGTGCTCGTAATCGAACGACCGAATTCGAGCACTAGCAACGTCTTCGATTGAGCAAGAGTTTGAACAGGAGTATCCGAGGAACAATGTCTAAGCGAGGATGGTTATGAATCCCTCGCTAACGCAGCGGGCTGGGATCGAATCAATAACGTTCAAAACAGCGGCCGGCACGCGGAGTGTGCCTGCTACGATCTCCCTGCTACTGTGCGCCGAATCCGCGCAAGAGATTGTTGATGCCTCGAACTTTAGGATCAATCGGTGGTGCATTGGGGCCTACAGGTCCTATGCCAGGATTTTGTGGATTGACCTGCCCATTGGGCAGGTTGTTCGGCCCAGGCGAAGTGCCAGGCTGATCTGGATTCTCGCTGTGAATTTCAATGCCACTTGAGTCCAACATGCCGCGGTTTTTAACGTTGAATAAGCCGCTGTTCATTTTCCAGGTTGTCGTGGGTTCGGGTTTTCCATTGGTAAAGGTCGGTAGTTTCTTGATCATCGCTTTACTTCGACCGTCGCCTGACACACGAAGCAGGTTCTTGGCTTGCACGTAGACAATCTGATAGGCGTTCCCCGAGTACTCGCCATTGTCCGTATTACCATCGAACCGGACATTGCCAGTCGCTTGAGCTTCCCATTGTGCAGCTCCAATCGATCGTCCTTGAAGAGACAACGTCGACTGAGTCGAATTCAAGCTGCCGGTGTCGTAGAGTTTGACTTGATCGCAATTGCAACTGAATTGCCCTTCGGTTAGCCGAGTCACATTATCTGGGTTGGGCTCTTGGTCCCAGCTCTGAATAGGAGTCATCAGAATCTTGACATTCCCATCGACAACCACTTCGCGGCGCGCCATGAAGACCACTAGCGAATCGCGATAGGCTAGTCCAATAGAATCTAGGTTCGGCGAATTCTGTCGAGTGCTGTCCGTTGTACCAGCATCACGATTGCTCACAAAGTTGGAGTAACATCGTCCGGGTCCTGCCGCGCGAATCGTCTCTTGATCAACTTGGATAGTTAAAGTCGTGGGAACTTTAAGCCGGCCGACACTGAGTCGATTGCCGATGTTGTCGCGATGACTGGCCAACAGATCAACGTTTTCACGAAGGACGATTTGTTGGAGTTGGGAAGTCGAGTTCATCTGCTGAAGATTGCCCAATTGTCCCAGTGACAGTGGCTGAGCCATCAGTAAGTCTAGTTCTTGGCACGTTCCCTTCACGAACCAAAGTCCATCGGTTTGTTGCATTGTGCCAAAAAGATCGATGTCACCTTCGAAGCGGATCTTTGTGCCGTCAAAGGTCATTCGCTTCTTCCAGCGACACGTCAGCGGTTTAACCCACTGAAGATTGCTAGGTCCGGACTTCAAATTCATCGGAAGTGTGAACTCACCGGGTTGATCCATCCAAATTCGATTTTGCTTTTGGTTGAAACCGATACGAGGCCCTTGAATTGATCCATCAGCGACATGGATCATGGCCGGTTGGCCTTCGATCTCTACGTCCAACTCGCCTTGTGGAGACGAAGCCAAGTGCAGCGCGGTTCCGTCGACTTTCCAAGGGGCCGTTTGTCCGTCTGGTGATTTGAGACTGAGCGGTCCATGAATGGTCATTGCATCGATCCAAACTTGCTTGCTGGCCACTGCGATCGTTGCCACAAGCGATTGCCCGTCAACTTCGATCGGCTGATCACTGCTTGAACTATTGGCGGGTTGCGTGCCCAACGGCGGCTGACCAACAAAACGCTCGAGCGGATTCTTAATGCTGGACGAGGGCTGGCTGACTAAATCACCCGTCGGGACGTGCGGGTAGGCGAACTTCAAGTCCAGCGTTTGAACGTTTACCTTGGCCTTGCTCGTCGCGATGACAGACTTTCCTTTGGACTGAATCCGTCTTGGTTGAAGTCCATTCCATGCTTGGTGATTGGGCGTTAATGCCGCCGAAAGCTGTTCCTCACGAGGCAAAGAGGCGAGCCAGATCTGCAATGTGTCCGCTGTCAAAAAGCCTTGTTTCTTTTGCTCAACCAGAGTCTGTCCTGACAATTCAATCAATTGTTCGCCGGGTACGTTGGTTGGTGACCACGTGAACTTATCTTGCCATCGAACGTGCATTTCCCCCAGTCGCGAATCGAGTGGCGACGATAGCTCACCAGCTCCTTGCGCGGCCATCCATCCACCATGAAGCGCTCGTCCATCGGGACCTTTCGGTGCAGGTTGATACTGAAGCGTAGGAGCGTGAAACTGATAGCCGCGATAGTTTAGTTCGGCGATTGAAACAGTGGCGCCGGCCTGCTCAAGCTTTCCGAACAGCTCGATACGCTGATTCGTCAAGTTGTAGTGCATCCGTTTGGCTCGAGCTGTGGCGCCCACGACGGGAGAGCGAAGCTCGACCCACTTTTCGCCAACGAACTCTTCCAGCGAGTCGACACCAAAGGCTTCGATATCGCGTACTGCAATGCCGGAACCACCAGTAGTCTTCGGGGCGGTGGATTCTTGCGGCGACTGAAGTTGTAGATTCATGCGATGACAAAGAAATTCATCGGGAGGCAAGCCACCCAGGAAGTGCTTTAAGTGAACTCCTCCAGTCAACGACATCATCTCTTTGGAGAAGTTAAAAGTGAATCGACCTCCGCAAGTTGCTTCCACTCGAGCTGGGAGGTTGATTGCGGGTTGGTTCAACTGAAGCATCTCGGGACCGACGTTAGCCCATATTCCACCAGGCTTCAATGCAACGGACAATTCCGTCAAGTGAATTAGCTCGATCTCTTCCAACGGGCCGTACTTGGTAGCCCAATCATCGGTTTGCTCGGTGCGTTTGCTAAGAATGTCGCTCAACAAGTTGATCCGCAGGTCATGTCCGCGAATGCGACTGTTGTCGAAATCGATGCTCACCTCCTGCTGCGTCCGTATGCTGCGTCGATCAATCCTGACGTCGCGCGTTCGCAAGGTCCAAGGCCTGGCAATAGGGTCGCTAGTGTTTACCTGGCTGATGACGATTTCGCCGGAAAGCATGCCTTTTTGAACACTGGGCATCGTGCTGCGCATGTCAAATGGTTGCTCGAAATGGATGATCGCCTCTTGAGCGGTGATGATCATCACGTTCTTCGGATCGACTTGATCACCACGGGAATCTTCTGAGGTTTTTTCGGCGAGGATGATCGTAAGTGGTGTTAACTTCCAACTTTCGGGGCGAATTTGCTCCCAATTCTTAGCAAGCAGGACGCCACGAGCGTTGTGAACCACAGTTGGATCTTGAAGCTGCCAATCGTTTTCATTGAAGAACTTTTGCCACCAAGTGTTGGTGACTTCAAATCCTGGGTCGGCGGGTATTTCGTAGCTCTTTTGTTCGGTGGGTTCAATCATCGGAACAACGGACAAGCAGTACAGCACCATGGCGACGATGGTCGCTGTGAGTGCTTTTAAGTACTGTCCGATGTATTGTCCCATCGATTTAACTCGTCTTGTCGAATCAAAGATTCCGTAGATGTGTTAGTGCGGAGTGCTAGTGTTTGGCGATCACGGGTAGATCTGGCTCCCACATTCCCTTGGCTTTCAGCAGGCGTTCCACCAGCTCGCGCACCGCGCCCTTGCCGCCTGGCTGGTTCATGACCCATTTGGCTGCGCTACAAACTTCAGGAGCCGCGTCGGCGACAGCGACGGGCAAACCCACCTCACGCATGACGGACAGATCGGGAAGGTCGTCGCCGATGTAGCAAACTTCATGGGGCTGTACTTTGGCTAGCTGGAACAACTCGCGGGCAACTGGCAGTTTGTCGGCGAAGCCTTGTCGAACTAAGTCAATGTCCAACTCGGCGGCGCGAAGCTTGACGATCTGAGAGTTCCTAGCGGTCAACATCCCAAAGAGAAAGTTCTGTCGCTGCCAAAGTCGAATTCCCAAGCCATCGCGCACATGGAATGTCTTGCTTTCGATGCCGGCGTTGTCAATCGTGATCGATCCATCGGTTAAGACTCCATCAACGTCTGACAGGATAAAGCGGATCGGTTTTGCCAATTCAGGGTCTTTGTTTGCCATCGTAAAGCTCTTCAAAAGTTGCGACACTAGGTTCCTCAGTTCTTTGGCTTGCGCTGATGCTGCAAGTTCGGCTGGGTACTGCGAGGCGTTGGAAAGGTGAGGATTTGCGGCTGATCTTCATCTGTCGCAGCATCGCCTGTTTCAGCATCATTCGTCTCAGCGTTCAAACACAAATCACTTTCAGCGACTTCTTGATTCGACAACAAGTTACCCGCTGCAGTTGCTGGCGGTGTGACCATGCCGACTAAGTCCGTCAAGTCGATCAGACCCAAAGGAGATCCATCCGAATCAATCACTGGAAGTTCGCTAATCTTCAGCTTTGCCATCAGTTCGGTAGCTTTGGGAAGCAGGCTTCCGCTTTCGATCGTATGAAATCGGCGCGTCATCACTTGGCAGATTGGTTGGTCCAAGCGACTATCCTCACAGCGTTCAAGCAGACGAGCTAGATCGCTGTCGGTGAAGATGCCGCTGAGCTTACCGGCTTGATCGACTATCATCACAGCTCCCGTTCGCCGACCTGGACGACTGACTTGCACCATCACTTGCCGAATGGTCAATTGCTCCGAGGCCACGCGGCACTCATTCAATGGTCGCATGACTTCGCAAACGCCGGTGAGCTGTCGACCGAGGTTTCCGGCAGGATGGAATTTGGCAAACTGTTCTTTGGTGAATCCGCGTTCGTCGCAAACCGTTAAAGCCAGCGCATCACACAATGCGAGCATTCCGGTAGTTGTCGTGCTGGGGGCTAAACCAAGTCCGCAGGCTTCGGCGTGATAGCCAAGTTCAAGCACCAAGTCGGCTTGGCGTCCTAGCGCGCTGGTCTTCCCTGCGGTGATCGCAATTAGTTTTTTGGAGTTCTGCTTGAGCGTCGGAAGCAATCGTACGACTTCTTCGGTTTCACCACTGTACGAAAGTACGACCACTACATCTCGCGATCCGACGCAACCTAAATCACCATGCACAGCTTCGGCAGGATGCAGAAAATGACTGGGCGTGCCAGTTGAAGTCAGCGACGCAGATAGCTTTCGACCAATGATGCCTGCCTTGCCAATGCCGGTCACTACGACTTGTCCATCACAAGACAATAAGACACCAACGGCTTGAGCAAAAGCCAGCCCCAGTTTTTCGGAGAGCAACTGAATCGTCTGAATCTCAGCCTGAAGCACGCGTCGGCCTTGCTTCACGCGATTTTCAATCAATTCGCGGTTGGCTTCCTGATCTTCCCGTGAGGCTCCACCGCCGTCGCGATTGAAATCGCACAGCATGGAACGCGCGGCGAGCGTTGAGTAATGAGCTGATCGAGCGGGACTACCCATGACAGTCCTCCATGACTGTGCTCTATAACAGTTGTAAGCTGAGTCAAAACGACGAGACTGAGGCCCCTTGAATAGGCAACCTCGCTTTAGTGCTAGCAATAGCTACAGCTCGTCCACCCGGATTCTAGTAAACCCGGCAAGCCAGAACAACCTCCATTTTCCCTGGGAATTTGCAGCTTGGACGCCTAGATTGCCTGGGAGGGTAGTTGAATGAACTCTCCCGCGCGCAGTAGCTGATCGTTTAGAGATTGGCCAATTCGCGGGAGCGACCAGAGCAGCACCAAGATTGATGCCAGAATTATGGCTGTCCAAACTGCCGTGCATTGCCGAAAAAGTAAGAAGATGTGGGTAAGAAGATCTCGAGACAGATTTTCTTACCACTCATATTCTTACCAACATCGAACCGTCGTTTGCGGCCCGCTTTCCCGCTGAGTTCGCAGTGAAGGAAGCGCGTGGTCAATTGACTTGAATTGCTTGACCCATTCAATCAGACAATGTTTCGCTGAGATTTCGCTTATATCTGATAGTTCGCTTCGGGCTTTAGTTCGTCAGGGACACCGCCGCGGACACGCAGGTTCGGCTTTTCGAGTACGACGGTTGTGCTTGGCGCGACACTGCTGGTGATCCAAACGGATGAACCAATAACGCTTCGCGTTCCGACGACGGTCTTCCCGCCAAGGATGGTTGCATTGGCGTAGATCACTACGTAATCTTCGATCGTCGGATGTCGCTTCTGGCCACGAATCAATTGACCATCGGAGTCGGTCGGGAAACTGAGCGCGCCGAGCGTAACGCCTTGATAGATCTTGCAGTACGAACCTATATCGCAAGTCTCGCCGATCACAACGCCTGTTCCGTGGTCGATGAAGAAGTGGTCACCGATCTTGGCCCCGGGGTGGATGTCGATCCCCGTGCTGCTGTGAGCTTGCTCGGTCATCATTCGAGGAATGAAAGGCACGCCTAATCGTCGCAGCTCGTGCGCGAAGCGATAGGTAGTGATCGCCTCAAGGCCCGGATAGCAAAAGATGATCTCATCCCGACCGCTCACTGCCGGGTCACCATCGAAGGCGGCCTCAACATCGGTGGCTAAAACGCTTCTCAGCCGCGGAAGTTGTTCGAGGAAGCGAATGGCAATCGCTTGACCCTTAGCTTCATAATCAGTCTTGGTCTCGCAGTCCCCGCCTCGATTATTGATGCGGTCGTCGTGCTGCAATGCTCGAGCGATTTGAGCGGTCAGCTTGTCGTGCAATTTGTCGACTAGATCACCGACGTGATACATCACGTTGCCCCGATGCAATCCTTCGCGACGACGATAGCCTGGATAGACTATGTCCTTCAAGTCATCAAGGATCGATTCGATCACTTCGTAGTTGGGAAGTGGACAGTGGCCTAAATAGTTGATGCGATCATGTTCGGTGTACGTGGCAACGATGGTCGCAGTAAGCTTGGGCAGTTGCTCTTTGAGCCGAAAGTCGGAGGCCATGAAAGTTTCGCTCAGCAGGTGATGGATACGTCAACAACTAAAAATCAACCGTATCGCTTGGGATCGACAGTCTGTGGTCTGCCAATTCAATTCGCAATACGCAAGGCTACCAGTTCGCCCGTGATTCCTAGTTGCCTCATTTTACCCAGATTTGTATTGAAGGGCATTGTCTCTAAAACAATGGAGTAACTGCGGAAAGTTTGACGATGCAAAGACAGTCAGCGATAGCGAAAGGTTCTGTTCAGGGTTTGCTAAAGCCCGAAAGAAGCTAGCAAAATTGCGGCATTTTGGGGTGGCATCTTTATGACAACATTTCCAGTCGGCCTAGCGGTCGCCATTCCTGCAATTTCGAAGGCAGCGTCAAGTGTTGTCAGCGGTGTTGGCCAGAGCTTTCAGTCGCTCTTTGCCGATTCAGCCACCTCGAAGGGCCCATCCGAAAGTAGCAGCCTTTCTATTGGCGAGCAACTTCAGGAGGCTGCAGGCGAGTTTCGTGCATGGCTTTCGTCTCACGGCATCAACTCGCCCTTCGAGCTTGAAATGACCTCGAGTGCTACGGGAACTGGCGATAGCATTGCTATTCGAGGCGCACAGGGCGACCAGATTCAACAGTTGTTGCAAAGCGACTCTGGGCAATTGGATAAGCTCACGAGATTGGCCAAATCGATTCAATCGGTTGCCGCTAGCTCGCTCGGTCGAGATACTGCCAAGATTTCAATCACTGACTTGGACAGCAATCTCTCTTACTAAGCTGAATAGTAAGATTCTTACATTCAGTTGTTTGATCAACTCAATGATCGACCAGTTGATTGAGTCGCGTCGTCTATGACGAGTTCGATTAGCGAAGCACAGTAGCTGTCATGCCACTTTGCATCGGATTCCAGCTTCCACCCTGCCCCGAAGCCGTTCGCATCGGAGCATTGTAACTCGGCGGAAAGATCGTCTGCACCATCCGCGAAACCGGACGGAGAGCTGTCTGAGGCGAGGCATACTGATTGGTAGCATATTGACTCTGCGCGAACTGATTCTGCTGAACCGGGTTCGAGTAGGTCGATTGAATCGTACTACCGCTGGCGCGATTGGTCGCCGACCATCCGTTGGCAGAGGCAGTCGAGAAGCCAGGATTAGTTGCAGGCGCGGCGTTAAAACGATTCGCTGTAGAGCTTGCTGCTGCGTTTGCGTAAGCAGTTGATGGTGGAGGAAATGGCTGTCGAGCGAGCAGCGGGACGTTGAACAAGGCACGAGGTTGTCCCGCGGTGTAAGCGGCAAGTGGTTGAGGTTGAGCCAGAGCTTGCCCACCGGCGGCGCTCTGCGTTATCTCGGTTTGAACCAAACGTTGTTGAGTCTTTGTTTCGGTGATGGGTTGTGGCACCGTGACCGTCTGCTGCTTGGGGACGACTTGTTGACGTGATACCAACTGATTGTTCGTCACCGTCGTTGGAACCCAATTGGTGACGGGCTTGGATTGGTATGCGAGAGTTGGCTGTTGAAAGGGATTCCAAGCGCCTTTCCAATAGGATTGCAACACATACTGCGTTTGCGGCTGGTAAACAGTTTGATTGGTCGGGACAACTTGATTGATGACTTGGTTCTCGTAAACCGTAGTCGTTATCTGCTTGTTTTCCCAGCGAACGACAGGAACTGTTTCGGTAATCCACTGCTGATAGTAGACTCGACCCGTTACCGGGTCGCGGACGATGCGTCCGTTGTCACCAGCGGTGTTTGTTACAGCGTTGCCACTTGTTGGGTTGGCTGAATTCACTGCTGGCATTGAGCCATTGGAAGCGGGCTGTTGAGCCCAGCCAGCAGCTCCGATTGATAGAAATGCTAGGAATGCTCGTAACGTGTAAGCTGTTCGCATCCCCATACTCGCACTCCACAATTGTCCGATTGCAATGACTCAACATGCTATTGTTTATCGACTAGTTAGCATGATGAATGAAGTTTGTGAGTTGGAACAACGGGGCCACAATCAAAATTCTGTTTAAATTGATTTGTTCGCATGTGGGTCTGGGGCCAGATTAGACAGCATTGACGCAAACAAGCATTTTCGGAATCCGTGTTCTTCCGTGATTTCCGTGTCCAATTCACTGTTCCTACGGATTTCTAGCTCCTATAGATTGGACACGGAATACACGGTTGACACGGAAAAAACCAACTCGTGAAGAGGTCATTGCAGACCATCAAGTTGGCTAGCTATACTCGGTGAAATTCAAAGAATTGACTGTTGGCAATCGATCGAACTCTTTTGGGCTTACCTACTAAAGCCTACCTACTTCTCTTTCCTCTTCACCTGCGATTACTTCCGAAATGCAACACCACCAACGAATTCTACGATTATTACTTCTTTCAATTCTGTTGCTGCTCAACGTTCAAATTACGTCAGCTTGGTCGCAAGACAACAAGAAAGTGCGAGTCGTGCTGGCGGGCGATTCAACGGTGACTGACGATTCAGGTTGGGGTAAGGGATTTGCCGAACTACTGAATTCGAGTGCCGAGTGCATTAACTTGGCCAAGGGTGGGCGCAGTTCGCGCAGCTATCGGACTGAGGGGTGGTGGGAGAAGTGCCTTGATGCCAAGCCAGACTACTTGCTGATTCAGTTTGGCCATAACGATCAACCCGGAAAGGGACCCGAGCGCGAATCGGATGCGAAGACCGCTTTTCGCGATCACTTACGTGCCTATGTAAACGAAGCGCGGATGGCTAGCATCCAACCTGTGCTTGTGACATCGCTGACGCGTCGTCGTTGGACTCGCGATGAGAAGGTTGAACCGACTTTGGCCGAATACGCCGAAGCGACTCTAGTCGTTGCCAAGGAGATGAACGTACCCGTGATCGATCTCCATAAGCTGAGCATCCAGCAGTGTGAAGCCATCGGACCGACAGCTTTTCGCGACTTTGAGCCGATGAGTGAAAAGGGTGCCGATCACACTCACCTGAACATCGAAGGCAGCCGCGCAGTTGCCCCTTTGGTCGCGCGAGCATTCATTGACGTAGCGCCCCAAGTTGCCGGCCTATTCAATCAAGAAAAGATCGATGCATACACCGTTCCTAAGTTTCGTCCTAACAAGCTGACATCTGGAGTTTTGCAGTTGGATGAAACGTCGGAGACGATTGTCATTCGATCGGCCAATCGACACATACTTACCTACAACAAAGTTAGTCCACCGGTTCCAGAGGGAATGAATCCTGCGTACCAGCGCTCAGGCTTCCTGCATCCTGTTTCAACACCCTCGGGAGCTGTTGTCACCGCCACGTTCCCCTTCGACCACGCTCATCAACATGGGATCTTTTCGGCATGGGTCAAAACCAAATGGTTGGATCGCGAAATTGATTTTTGGAATCTAGCGAAAGGCTCGGGTCGCGTGCTCCACCAACAAGTGCAGCGGAAATTTGTCCAAGGAGACGGAAGCGTTGAATTTGAAGTCGATCTCATTCATCGGAGTGAGTCCGATCCAGTGGTCGACATTCTACGAGAGCGCTGGACGATCACCGTTCGTGAAACACAAGGTGATCACTTTCAGTTTGATCTGACTACAACGCAAACGGCTTTAACGGACAAGCCTCTGCTGATTGAAAAGTACCACTATGGAGGAGTCGGATATCGAGGTCCAGTCGCTTGGTTGAGCCCCAAAGATCAAGGTGAGGCTAAGGGTGAGACTGAAAAGCTTAAGCTCGAGCCTTTTGAGTTTCAAAATGATCGCGGCGAAGATCGAATTCGAGGAAATGCCCAGCACACTCGATGGGTCGTTGCCACAGGGCTCATCGATCAAAAGCCGGTTAGCATTATTGTGTTGAGTCATGGCGACAACTTTCGCGCCCCACAGGCCGTGCGACTGCATCCTACCAAGCCATACTTTGTATTCTCTCCCTGCATCGACGACTCCTTCTCGATCGACTCTAAGCATCCTTACACAGCGCGTTATCGTTACTTGATCAGCGACCGAAAGCCAGAGCTAGAGTGGATAAAGACACAGTGGGAAGCTTGGCAGAAGGAGTAAGGGGTAAGCTATAAGGGGTAAGCGGGAAGACATGAGTCCTGACTGCTAACACCTTACTCCTTACTCCTTACTCCTTACTCCTTACTCCTTACTCCTTACTCCTTACTCCTTCAGTTAGCCAAGCGGGCGGCTGTTCGACGCGAACAATTCTAAAGTAGTCCGCAACGGCTTGACGAGCATACGTTTCATCGTTGGTGTCGCGGATCATATCGCCCAAGGCTTCAATGTGCATCCCAAAATCATTGACGGATCGTTTGGGTAGTTCGCTCGGGCGTCCCAAAATTGGAAGCAGAGAAATGCAGACGACGATTCCTAGAATGCACGCAGGAATTGTGATCGCGCTCAGTGGCCATTGAACCAACATCTCCAGTCCAAAACCTCGGGCGTCGATTTCTTCGATCCATGAAATCTGGATTCCAGAGCTGTTGTAAGCAAGCAATGCCACTTTATTGGCGTTAGGGCATTCGTCGATAATCATAGCGCCGACTTTTCCGTAGGCGGGCTTAACGGAGGTCGCATTCAAAAAGGGAGCGCCATTAACGGCAACGATCACTTGACCCTGCCCGAATCGTTCGGAACTCGTCAGACGATAAACTAACGGATCACCTTGCGACGATTCTAGAAGTACTTCACTCTCAGGAAGATCGTCGTAAAGCGAGTTCCACTCGTCTACCGATTCGATCTCTTCAGCTTCCCACTTGCTACGGTAAACAAGCTTGTCTTCATCGTCATCATCATCGTCGTTATTAACGCCAGGAATAACTGGCCCGGTCGCTGGTAATGCAGGTTTCTTTTTAGGAGTTGTAAGCCAACTCGGAATGGCGCTTTTCATCTCGCTTGCGGGAGGCTGTAAGCGAGTTCGAATTGGCCAGTCCAACTTATCTGCGGAAGAAAGCGATTCAGCCCAAGGCCCATCGACGCTAGAAACGACTCGGTAGGGTTGATTCATGTCCCAATTAAACCAACCGCAAAAGACACTATTTCCTGAGGCGTCGATGCGACTTTGAATTTCCTTGACTTGAACCTTCGCCAGCTCCAGCTGCAACAGTGGTTTGTCTGCTAACGATGCCGAGTCCACCAAATGTTGAAGATAGTACTGCTCAGCATTGAAGTCTCGACCAAAGTAGATCACTGTTCGTCCAGGTTCGCTCTGCAACCAATCCTCCAGCCATTCTCGTGCTGCGAGACTTGGTGGATCGAATGTTTGCGGGACAAGGACGATAACATCTACGCTCTCTAGGCGTGTAGAAAGGCTGGCCGGCGTTACGCATTTCGCGCCAGCCTGCTCCCACATTTTCTTGTGAATGCCCAATCCATTGAGACTGGTCCTCGCATTTGACCCAACCGCACCGAACTCCTTGGAATTTTGCGAAGAACATGCTGGGAAAAGCACAAGTGCCAAAAGCAATCCAATAAACAAGGGCAGTCGAGCACTGAAGGCGGAACTCGCGGGGTCGCGACACAGTACCAATGAAACAGGTTCGAGCCTCATGCGACACCTCCTGATGGAATCAATCCGCTACCGGACTCTACGCCAGGTTCATTTTCCACTTGAGCAATCAGAACGTGGAAGCGTTCCAGTCGATTCCATACCTCTAAGAAGCTCTGTTTAGTAAGGCTGCGCTTGCCAAAGTACACTAACTCGAACTTCTCAATTGTGAGTTCGACGATGCCTTTCAATTCGTCCAAGTTTCGTAGCTCACGAAGGTACATTCGATTCGTCTTGCCTTTGTGCAGGTGAATCTTGCGAGCGTGATCCATCGCTAAGAGTTGGTACCCGTATAGATAGATGATCGCTTCGTCGAACTTGCCTTCCCGGGCGAGCGAACGACACTCGCCCAGTGGATCATTGGTGGATTGCATCTCTTCAAATGGCAAGTCTTCAATCTTGGCTGGATCGATAGTCAATTCCTTACGCATGTCGCTATGACTTACGCCACGATAGCTACGGACAAAATGGGCGGTGATGTAGAAGATGCCCGCAATCAAAGTACCAATCAACAGCGCCAGAAGTAGGTAACCCAAGTAGTAAAAAATAGTGCCAATGGCTCGGAAAAAACTAGTAATCAGATCTCGTATTGCCTCCAAGAAACTCCAGTCCATATCCGTTCCGACCTCGGCCAATTTTCCATCTTTGCGAATCTCATTATCGCGATTGGGCGCAAGTGATGGAGCAACATAGGTGCCCTTATCGCGATCGTACCATCTGCCGCTGACAGAACGGGCTGCTTTCGACGGATCCACTTTACTCTCGGATCCGCTTGCGTAGTGGGCATAGCTTGATGTGCCGACGAGCACGACTATCGCAAGCAGGAGCTGGATCGAACGGCTTAGCCAAGGAGCGTTGAAGAAACTCGATTCAACTTTGTTCCAGTTGTTGAACTTCGGGCTATGAAAGGTAATCGAGTGTGGCGAGTTCATTGCGGAGATCCTTCCAAAGCTACACTACCGCTATTGATCGACGGTCGTTCTGCCTGCTCAAGTCGCGTGGCTTCGGCGCGAACTCTGAGTTCAACCTCCCATCCCTCCAATCGAATTCTACTATCGATGTAGGAGAGATAACGAAAGACTGCAAGATAAATTCCCACTAACCACATGGCTAGCGGTTGAACGATCATAAAAGTAAGACCACTCCATTGCCAAGTTCCAATCAGAGTTGCTTGAAGAAAGAGAGCCGCACCGAATACCATTGTCAGTTGAAATCTGCCGAAGAAATCTACAGCAAACATTCGCACAATTAATGTCCCCTGGAGTGGCGAATGCAGGTTACTTCGTCGACTAGAGTAGGAGACCTGACCGTCCTTGGCACGAACCGGACACCGTTCAAGGCCGATAATTTCAGGGGCAAATGGGTATAGTGTTCTGATTAGGATTGCAATTGGAAACATCACAAAGAGCAAGATCGCTTCCCAACCGGTAAACTCGTTCGAATTTCGAATTTCGAGCTCCACTAGGAGTCCAACGAGTCCCAAACGGACGACACCCAGTACAAAAACTGTGGGCCAAAAGATCTGAAGTAGATTCCTGAAAAGTTCCTTTGTGGAGATCGGCATGTAAAAGATCTGTGCGCCGAGAAACAGAGTAATCGGCAACGATACTATTGGGAACTGTAGACTGTAGAGGACATAGAGATGGCCTGAGAATCTCGTGTGAGCAAACTCCTCAGGGGATCCAAACATCTCGTAAGACATCACTGTGTCATCAGAGATCATCCACTTGAGAAGAAAAACATCCAATATTAGGAAGGGGATTCCCAGCAGGCCACCAAGAAGCAATAACTTGCCAAGGTGGCGCTTCAGGACCAACATGCTCAAGTCCATAAGCTCCAATGTGCCGCGCTGGCGAATCACAATCTCTGTCTTATCAAGCTGCATCGTTGGACTCCGAAGGATAACCCAAGATGACAAAGTAGTACATCAGCGCAGTACTTGAGAGCATTCCGTAGAGAGCTTTGAAGAAGTATGGGATGGAGCTTGGGGAAAAGAGTCCTTCGGTCAAAGCAGCTAAAAAGAACAAAACACCAGATGCGGCCATGACAGGTACGGCCTTCATCGCTTGAAGTCTTACCGAAGCGAATCGCGATAGTCCACCTGTGAATATCCACCCCATGCCAATCCTTAGTCCAGCCGCGGCCGCAAGGGCGATCGCCGTGAGCTCAAAGGGACCATGTGCGGTGACAAAGTTCAAAAAGCTATCCCCTCCGGCTGCATCGGGTCGCGCCATATAGCCAAACGATGCGCCAAGTACAGTCGCGTTATAGGCGGTCTCCCAGATTCCAGGAATAACTAGCGGACCTTTGGCAAAACAGCTCAGGCCGATACTTGTATTGTGCTGAATGTAGAAGGCAACCATGAACAATCGCCCATCAGAGCTGCCTTCCGTTTTGGAAAAGTCAACTTGGGTGTACATGTCTTCAAGACTATCGATCTGTTCGCGGCCCAGAATGCGTTCGCCCACGCCTGGGAAATTCGTTTGGTCCCAAGCGACATAGGCCGTAAGTATGAAAAGCCCGAAGAACAGTATCGCGCAAACATGAACGCATCGATCGGCAAAAATCTGTTTAGGTGCATCGTTGAACACGATCGTCCACCAGCGACGAAATTGAAACTTGCCAGAGCGATAGATCCGATTGTGAGCTCGGCCCACCAAGCCATGGAGATACGTGACGGTTTCAGGTGATAGTCGATATTGTTCGGCCATAGCCAAGTCGGCACAGGCAGAACGATACAAGTCTGAGAGTTCAACCAAAGCGCTACCTCGCCCCCCTCGCAACTTGCGGGCAGAAATCTCATCGAGCATTTGCTCAAGCCGACTCCATTGTTGGCGTCGGGTCATCAAATTGTTCGCGGATTTGGCCATAGTTTTGGCTCACACTCGGGTTGTGATTCTAGGATTTGACGCGTTGGGGTTGAGGTTGAGGTCTAACTTAGCTCGGAAGTCTCTAGACAAATTATCTGGAATCGGGCCAGTTGAAGGGAATCGATCCATCGTTTGGAGGAGAGGACATTGTTGGTTGATTGACTGCAGGGGGAGTGCTCAAACCCGTTGGTTGCCACAAGGCAGTTGCGGCGGGGTAGGGCATCCGCGGCTGGCTCGTCTGGACTGTGCTCTTGCGTAGCAAGTCGAGCCCCTGAGCCTGCTGTTGCTCGGAAAGAAAAATCTTGACGTACAAAGCACAAAGAAAAAGATCGTAGCCGGTGTTTGGTAGTAGCTCAAACTTCTTGAGTAATGGTTTAGCGATTCGTCCAGCAATCTCTTCTCGTCGACTAATGCCCAGCCTGCGTCGACTCTCCATGTATAGCCCAATCGTCTGCGCCATCGAACTGCTTGGCTCGAATGTTGGCGGAATTAGCTCTGCCAGTCCATATGCGCGAACGTCATCTGGCTGGAGATTCCATGGGGTTGAAGGCTTGTGCTCTGAGATGACCATCGTTCCAGATGCGATATCACCCACGCGTTGCATCTTCCCAGAAAGGAACATGGCAATCGTGCCAACGATGTAGGTTGGAGCGATTGGATAAGGTGGAAGTTCCGGATCGAAGTACTGCAAAGTAAGCATGACATAGATATCTGCAAGGCGCAAGACGTTTCTCAATCCCGCCTGTAGACCATTGATAGGCCTTCCATCAATACTGACAGCCCGCAACTTGAAAAGCATCTTTCCAGGAGTCCGTCCGTTGTAGTATGTTTCGAAATATGCTCCGTAGAACCAGCTCACAAAGAAGTAGATCACAACGATAAAGAAGAGTGCGATCTCGCCCAATCCAAGAGTGACGCCTAAAAGACCGCCAATGAAGAGTAGAATAAAGCCTGTAACGAAGAAGCAGAGATTCCAGATAACCAAATCAGCCAAATAGGCTGGCAAGCGTTGGAACGGCCCGGCCAAGGCATACTCGAACTCAATGTTCTCAGGCGTAACTACTTTGGTAAAGCAGTCCAGCTTTTCGGACTCGGCAGGTCGAGGCATTCGGTGTTTTGGGGATGGCGTACAGAGATGGTTCAAGAGCCTTAGGCCAAACCATTATAAAGTTCGCCGAGTCCGCCGGAGCATGGCGGATTGAGATTTTTCCATTCAGCCATAAAAAAACGGAAGGCAAGTGCCCAAGCCCTTGCCCCCGTCTGAGTTCTTGCTGAAGATTCACCAAGATCGGTATGTAGTATCAGGAATTCTTGTTCTTTCGAAGTCCGTCTTCCTGTAAATTGCGCTCAATCGAAACTTTACTGAGGACGTCGCACGTTGCGAACTTCACCAGGCTGAATTTGTCCAGCCTTTTGATTTTCTCGCTTGATGGCCTCGTAAACCTCTTGGCGATGTACTGGAATAGCCTGTGGGGCTTCAATTCCTAATCGCACTTTATCGCCGCGTATGTCGACTACCGTGATGACAACGTCATCTCCGATCATGATGCTCTCGTCTATATGTCGCGACAGCACCAACATGAAATCACTCCTTGTCGAGGGCTTCCTTGGTTGTTTCAATCCATTGAATTCTGCTGGTGTGTGGGGCTCTTAAGTAGCTGGCTCGGACAATCGCTGACCGCCGAGGGAATCGAGAAGCTGGATCTTCCATTGGGTAATGGGGATTTTGTTGTACCCGTGTTCTGATCCTAGAGGGTTATTCCAGACCAGAACAGCTACTCCGCTGCGAGCATTCCACCAATGCTTGCACTATCGTCGAATCTTAATGGCGACATTGACAACTTATCTTGGTTTCAGATTAGCGCACAAATGCAGGCTGAGCATAGCTGGAACTGTTGTGCGAGCGTTGCGCACTTTGCTGACGGTCACAGACTGGCTTCTGCGAAATGTGGCTGATTCGGTCGCAGATCACTTCAGTCGCGTGAGGCCATTGAAGAAGAACGGCGACCCCAAATCAGATTTTTGAGATGGTCGAGCTGGCGAGACTTTGCACTAGACCAAAAGATTTCCTTAGATCGCTCAGAATCGATCCAAAACAGTCATTTCGTGCATTTAGACGTCGCTAACAACTAGCAGTGCACACAGCGATTCAACATCGCAATACCGAACCGCTGAGAAGCAAGAACTGGATTTTGCCAGGATATCATGTGCTAAGGGAATCAAGCCAAGGCATTCCGCCAAGGAATTCAATTCTGGCGAATCCCACTACCGAATCACACAACCCAACGAATCCCACGTCACTACGCGGCGACGCGAATGGTGCCCTGAGTCGTTTGAACGAGCGGTAGTGCCAGCGGCAGAGGCTCGGTGATTACTGTCTGAATGCCAATGCGCTGAGTGAGGTTGAGAATGATCGGACCACGAAGATTGGCCGTGAGTGTCTTGCCAGTTTTGCTGAGCACTAACATCACGAAAATGCGATCGACACTGCGAGTTTGCAGGATCGCTAGGTCTCGCTGCCCCACGGTAACCTTGTAGTCCGGAATGAACTTACGAGGGCTGACGATTGGCAAAGCAACCTGCGGCTGTGATGTGGCCTGTAGCCAGGCAACATCCGAATTGTCCCGATCTGGAAGGATAATCCAGTGCTTCGTCTTCTCAAAGCCAATCAAGCCATTGGGAAAAACGAGCACGTCTTCATCGTTGGCACTCACAGAACCGAATCTGGTAGACTTCACCAACATATTGGAATCCTTCCGTGTTCGTAGCTTTTCCGTCACTCCGGTCATTGTCCGTTTAATCGTCAGGTTGGACCACCACTCTGCAAAAAAACGGAGCGACTTGAGTGTTTTTTAGCAAGATTCTTCAATCACAGCAAAAGGCAAAGCTCTACCAGTCCTTCTCCACTGGCGTCTGCTGTGCTTGCCTTTCGCGTAACTGTTGAAGAAGCTCGCGGTACTTCGCTTCTCGCTCGCGAATTCTTCGCAATACAGCTTGAGCGCGTTGCTCGGCAATCTGTTGAGCGGTCTGCTCCGCAGCCTTGCCGTCAGGGTTGGTCTTTTCGGACTCCTTGGCAGCTTGTTCCTTAGCCTGCTCCTTAGCCTGTTCTGAGGGTGATTTCTTTTCCGCTTCTTCGGATTTGTCTTTAGGCTGTGGCTTCTCAGTCTCCGGCTTCTTCTCTGGCTGAGACTTATCACCATCTTCGTTTTGATCTGACTTTTCGGAATTCTGGCCCTTGTCTTGCTTTTTGTCTTGGCTGTTCTCTTGATTCTGTTTTTGGTCGTCGCTCTTCGAGTCCTTCTGTTCGTTTTGCTTTTGTTGATCAGAATCCTTTTGATCTTTGTTTTGATCATGATCCTGGTTTTGATCCTGATTTTGATTCTGATCCTGCTGTTGATTGGGCTGCTTGGGTAGCAGGTCGCGAATCTCTTTGAGCATTCGCAGAACCTCCTCCTGAGCCGGTCTAGCAGCGGAGCTCTGAGAATCGACAAT
>CAUJKA010000028.1 GCA_963204965.1 Planctomycetota bacterium
AAAGGCTTACCATGTAACCCGAAAAACTATTTCGCAAAAAATGCTACCCGCTACTTGCATACCCAGGACTTCATAGTCGCTACCAATCACGCGGTTGCGGCCAAGTGATTTGCCATCAGGAAACGCGCGACCCGCAACTCGCGTGCATTGGATTGTTAAAGGTAGAGTCAGCGCGCGGGAGAGTTCGGCGCTCGTGATGCAGAGGCTAACTAGTTGCTGGAGATGTGTGGCAGATGGCCGATGGCATTCGAATCCTGCTGGCTTGCCCAGCAGATCGTTAGGTTTCATGCTATTCGGCGGAGCAATAACACATTTTCTTTCTTGCGCTCTTGGATTGTAGCGAGAAGCCTAAAGTACCGACCGGGCAAGCCGGTGGGATTGAAGACCTAAGACAGCAGGCGGAGATTTGTTGGTAAGAGAATGTCGGGTAGGAAAATATGGAATATGGAGAAGAAATGGATACCACTAAACTTCACTGACGGGCGCTAGTGATTTGGTTATGTAAGTCTTGATCGTAGCTTAATCGAACTTGGTCAAACCCGGTAGGAATTTGACCTACCCGGATGCGGAGGGTAGCTAAAAGCCTAAGGTGCCGACCGGGCAAGCCGGTGGGATTGAAGACAGAAGGCGGACGGCGCTCCGCTGTGCCCTGGGCTTTGGAGTTGAGGCCTTTTTGGCCAGAAGATGGGAACCTTTCAGGTTTCCAAAAGAAAAACGGGCGCGAATAACAAGGTGATATTCGCGCCCGCCGCTAATCTTGCTCGTGCACGTTTCTTGGTGATCTGCACGAGGGGATGACTGCCGTTGGCAGCCCGCCGGCTGCCTATGGGGAATCACCCCAATGGCTGGTACAACTTATACTCACGCGATCACCTCCTTCCACAAACAGGGTTCACCTACTACTAACCGCAGCATCAGCCGAGAGGGTTAGGAGCAGGCCTGAAACAAGTCCATCGCGATGCGTTTCGCGATCCGGAAAGTGCGAAGACGTTCAAAAATGGCCATATCTGAACGACTTCCAGTTAGCTAACTTTCACAATTCTGCTTTTCTAGACCGTAGAAAGCAAGGGTAGGAAACCTCACAAACTGAGAAACTGAACATTTTTGAGGCATAAAGGTTGTCCCAAACCTCCTATTTGACCTAAAGCGATTGATTGGCGAAGATTGGAATTGATAGAGTTTCAGTTGGAAACGGCCGATTTTCCACCAGTGTACGCTACGTGGTGAGAAGCAATCGCACCGTCTCGACGGACCCAAACCAAGGATGGAATGGCTCGGTCGGAAACATGGTGCAAACAAGGCTTGTTCGACTTCTCACAACGGACTCTTAGGCGAGCCACCAAGGAGGGTGTTCTGTGCCACGTCTTTCGACCATCATTCCACACCGCGGTAACTCTCTGGCTCTCGAGAACACCATCCTGTCGGTGCTCGAGAATCAGTCTGACGATTGCGAAGTAATCCTCGTTCACGATGGTTCGTACTCAGATCCCTACAATCTGAGCGACGAACTGCTGATCATCGAGGAACAAACCGACAATCCAATCACGTTGCTGAACGTGGGGCTTATGGCAGCATGCTCGCCCACAATCTGCGTCCTGACCCCTGGAGCGACGCTCCAGAACGGATCGTGGATTACGGCAGCCAAGCAAATCAGTTCTGCTCGAGGCGTTGGTGCAGTGGCTGTGGAAACAGTTTGCGGTTCCTCGTCAGCCTTTGGGATATCTGCCAAAGCGACCAAGGACAGTTCGTACCTGCAACGTGGTACTGTTGATCAAAAGCGTCAAGCCGCGGTCGCCGGCCCAAGCTTGATGGCTGGTTTCTATGACCGAAAGACTCTGCTGGCTCTGGATGGTTGGAACGAGCAACTGAGTTGGGAAAACGCTGATATTGAAATGGCGTTGTTGATGAACCAGCTTGGAATTCACTGCGAGCTGGCACCAGTTCAGATCAACCTGGATCACACTGCAGTTCGTAGTCATAACAATACAATCGTCAAGCAGTTGGCGGAAGTGTCGGTAGCTTACGGAGTGAGTGGTTCGGGGACGAGTACGGCTATGACCGACTTGCTACGCGGATGCCTGACAGGCCATATTTCCGCAGCCGTTGCATGGTCGACTGGCATCATGAGCGCTGCTCGTGGTGTAAAGCCCATTCAGGATCGGATCGAAAACGCTAAACACAACTACGCTCAGTTAGTCGAACAACGCCGAGCCAGCCTAGAACGAGTAGAACGGCGAGCGGCAGCGTAGTCATCTTGTCGGTGCTCGGAACCTATAAAAGCAGGCAGAATACCCGGGGCTCGGCCAGGCTTGCGAGTTTTAAAGCTCTATTTGGATTTAAGGCCGAAGGCCTGACACAACCTCTGCCGGTGTCGCAGGCACCGGAACATGAGACTTCCCATGTTTTAGGCCCGAAGGGTCGACACACTGTATTGATGTATCGCCACCTTTGGGGCTAAATACTCCAGCGGCCTCAAAACCGGAGCTTATCAGCCCCGGCGTAGGATATGTCGGCACTTCGTGCCTAAAAGCGCAACTCCAAAACTTGCGAGCGTACGTCATGAGTTCGCTCGACCTCTGGCGAATTACTGCCCGCCCTTCGTGGTCCAGAAATAGACCAGCGAACCGATAAAGACCAGTACTGCCATCAACGGACCGGTGAAAAAGAATCCGGTCATCACAGCTTCAACGCTCTTGTCCTGCTTCGTCGAAATCAAGTGGATCAGCGCGATTCCGGCGGCTACTCCCAGCGCATAACCTCCAGCAGAAAATAGAACTGCGAGCAATGCCGTCTTCATCGTGAGCCCCCTTTCATCGTGATCGTGATCGAGATCGTGAACCGTTCACTCCATGAATCTGAAAAGACACTTTAACTGCTGGCACTTCTGTAAGCCAGCAAGCTGCGATTGAAAACCCAGCGACTGAAAAGCAACGATGCGATCGTTGCCACGATGGTAAAGCCCGCCAAAGGCCACTCCCAATCGGCGCGCGGTGTCAGTGGTTGAGCCAAAAGTCGAGCAGGCACGTTAACCACAACCAGCACAGGGATCACAAAGGTAAAGATGAAGTACAAAGGCAGTCCCCAGCCTCGCGAGTAGATCTCCATTGGATACCGCGAGAAGTTGGTGATGTAAAACCAAAAGTCATACAAGGTTTGATTACGGCCCAACCAAACACTGGTTGCCGCCAAACAGATCATCAAGCTGTATAGAACGGCTACACCACAGCAGATGTAAAATGGGTAGAGAATCAGAATAAAGGGCTCAAACCTCCAAGGACTTTCGGCGCGATGCGACAAGTCATAGATGCTCAGCCCAATCAAAACGGCTCCCACGACTAAGTTGATCAAGCTAGACCAATTCACCTTTCGCAGCGAGATCAGAAACTGAGTGTCGATCGGCTTGAGCAAGGCAAAGTCCAAGCCGCCTGTTCGAATCAACTCGCTGAACTCCTCGGAGTTGGGCATGAAAAAGGCCTGCACGAGCGAATTGATAATCCAGGTAGTTCCCATGAAGATAAAGAACTCGCTTCTCCCCCATCCCGTCTGGGCGCCAATCGAATTGGTGTGCTCGAAGATGATCCAATAGAAGCCAACATTCATGATGGACCATGCGATGCTGGACACGGCTTCTATAACGAAGTTCGCGCGAAACATCATGTCTCGGACCAACGAGTTCCTGGCAAAGGTCGCGAAGACTCGCAGGTAGCTCAAGCGATTAGTTGGGCGATTCGCTTCTGGATTGGTAGTTCCTTCTGTCATCGTTCCTATCCTCCGTATCCGCTGTAACGACGAAGCCCGCGAGCGTAGAGGACTCGCGCGGCAACAATCAGCACGATCAGCCAAGCGAACTCCAAACCGATCTCGAACCAGAGCTGATCCGCTGGAACTTTGCCGAGAAACACGGCAGCCGGAAAGTAAGCTAAGTACTTGAAGGGTAAGAACTGGACGATTTCGTTCCAAGGGCTGGGAAGTAGGTCCAACGGGAACATGTGGCCTGAGAGAAAAAAGTTCAGCAGCATGTACACAAACAACAACGAGCTAACTTCCAAGAACCAAAACCCGATCAAGCCGATGCACAGGTCCATCAAAAAACCAAGTGCAAAGGCCAGCAGCAGAGAGATCACAAACGCCAATAGCACACTCGGGTCGGGCCACCCCTGCGTGAAGTATCCGCGGCACAAAAAGAACAAGAGCGCAAATGGCAACGTGGAAACGGTGTAGTAAGCCACTTTGTGCGCTGCCCGCGCAAGCCACAAAAATCCGATCATGTCGATCGGCTGTATGAGGTATTTTTTAATCTCGCCATCGCGAATCTGTTTAGACACATTCGATGCGAGTCCTGGCATACTCGAAAACGCGCGTCCCAACATGCTCAGCAGGTAATAGGCGATCATGTCGTGGAACGAGTATCCCACCATGCGGCCGGAATCCGATCCACCGCTAACCGATTCAAAGATCGCCCACCACAGAAATATCTGCGTAATGACCGGCAGAAAACGCATCAGCGTGCCCAGCGCGAAATCTCCGCGATAGGCTAAGCGCTCCTCGAGGGCAATGCGGAAGATCGTCCACCAACAATGAAGTCGAGCACCCAGACCAAGCGGTTTAGAAGGCGGAGGCTCATACGCGGCAACGTCGCTCATGACTGCACCTCGGCCTTCGCCGTTTCACTGCTTTGCTCGGGACCACGCGTATCATGAAACAGCTTCGAGATTACCTCTTCCAACGGCGGATCCTCGACGGCCACATCTTCGATTTGAAAACGGTTCAGGGCTTCTGTTAAAACTCTTGCGACTTGCAAGCGTTGACAACGAAGAGTCACTTTAGGTAGCTCAATCGATTCCACTTCAGCGATGGATTCAATGCCTGTAGCCAACTCCCCGTCGGCTAGTCGCAAGCGAACCAAGCGTGTCGAACTGAAATTGTCGACCACTTCGCTGAGCGATCCGTCGAACTTGATCGCTCCGTCGTTGATGACCACGACGCGACGACAGAGGGCTGCGATGTCTTTCATGTAGTGGCTGGTAAGCAGAATTGTGATCTTCCGCTGCTCTTGGTAGAAACGGAGGAACTGCTGGATGTTATGTTGAGCCACAACATCCAAGCCGATGGTGGGCTCGTCCAAGAAGAGAATTTCAGGCGAGTGCAATAGAGCGGCGATCAACTCCATTTTCATACGCTCGCCCAACGATAGTTCGCGCACCGGGCGACCGAGCAACTTGCGAACGCCGAGTAGTTCCGTCAGTTCGTCGAGCGTCTTTTGAAACTGGCTGGCGTCGATCCGATAGATCTGTTGATGCAGACGGAAAGATTCCTGGCTTGGCAAGTCCCACCACAGTTGATTTTTCTGGCCCATGACCAAGGCGAAACGGCTGCGATATTCGTTGGATCGCTCCCAGGGCACAAAGCCCATGACTTTGCACGAGCCACCCGAGGGATAGATGACTCCCGAAAGAAGCTTGAGGGTTGTGGTCTTGCCGGCGCCGTTTGGGCCAAGGAAAGCCACAAACTCGCCTTGCTCGACTTTCAAGTCAATTCCGCGAACTGCGTCAACTTGTCTATATTCGCGATGAACCAGACCGCGAATCGCGGCCATTAGCCCCTCTCGCTTCTGGTAGACCCGATACGATTTTGATAGATTCTCGATTTCAATAATAGCCATGATGCTCGACGCGTGTTGGGGAGTGGCTGGTGTGCCCTATCATAGTGGCTTACCAGTACATCAGACACCCCCAAGCGGCGCTCGCCGATTCGCCCCGTGATTTGCGAATGATTTGCAAGTGATTTCGCGTAATTCGAGGCCTTGGCTGCCAGCATCCCTACAAGAGTTCTAATACCGAGTTCAAGCATGGAAAACTATCGAGTTGGAATTGGCCACGACACGCATCGATTGACCGATGGTGGTCCGCTTCGCATTGGTGGAGTTGATATCCCCTTTGAGAAGCACTTAGAGGGACATAGCGACGCCGATGTGCTTCTTCACGCAATCACTGATGCAATTCTCGGAGCAGCCTCACTTGGGGACATCGGCGAAATGTTTCCCGACACCGATCCAAAAAACAAGAATAAGGATTCGGCTGACATGCTCTCCGCTGCGGCTGAACGCGTGATCAGCTTGGGTTGGAAGATTGCCAACCTAGACTGCGTTATCCATGCGCAGAAGCCGAAGATCCTTCCCTACCGCGATGCCATTTTGCATCGGATCAGCGAGATCCTTGTGCTGCGCCCCGATCAAATTGGAGTCAAAGGGAAAACCGGCGAAGGCATTGGCCCCGTAGGCCAAGGTGAGATCATTCAAGCACAATGCGTTTGCTTGCTCCACCGCATTGAACGCGGCAAGCCCGGTGATGGGATTGGATTTTGATTGTGGGAGGTCGGTGCGTTTTTTGAAGAACAAACAATAGATCGTGCAAGTGCTCAGTCGTAGACGGTGCTCGTAATCTTAATCGACCGACCTGATTCGAGCAGGAGCAGGAAAACCCTCGACTAGTGCTTTGGATCGCTGGGCGTCTCGACCACGGGAGCTATCTTCATGAAGTCATGTGCGGTGACACCCATCGAGAGATAGATGCTCATCAAGCCGTCAACACTAATGTCAGCAGGTATGACGCGATCGATGGGTGCGAACATCATGGCTCCACCGAAAGGAACGGGAGCCGTGGGAATCATGATGATGTAGTATTCGACTCCGCCCACCAAGAATTTCTGAGATGAAACCAAAAGCGCTAGGACATTAGGTCCAGGTACGTCGCCGAAGTAACAAAACACCGCCGACATGCTCTTCACGGTCTCGGTGTTGTTGGTATCCAGCATCTCCACGACTTGTTTCGATGTCCGATAAATGCTTCCAACTAGTGGGATCTTAGAAAACAGTTGCTCAAAGACTTTATGAAGAAAGGACTTTGCACCCAGCTCGACGATCGCACCAAGTGCGAGAATGAATCCCAACACAACGACCCAGCCGACCAGATAGCTGGCGGCTGATTCGTGGCTTACCGAGAACCCGATTTTTGTCAGAATTCCACCAAGCCAAGTCGAAGGGCCAATGAACTTGACAACGTAACTGGACACCCAAGTCACAATGGCAACTGTCACTACTACTGGGAGAATCGCGAGCACTCCAGCAATAAACGAACGAACGACAGTTTTCCAAATAGCTTTAGTGGTGTGTTTCATTATCAAGTTGCAAGTATCAATGTAAGAGTCGGATTACATAGCGACTAGCCTGCTCAAGCTAGCTCGCTGTGACAGACGCAGTTAGCCGGTCGACTTTCAATTGTAACGCATACGAACACGTTACGAACACAACCAACCACAGTGCTACGAATCATGAGTTACTTTGAAACTCGGGATTTGGGCAAATGGGCATCTTGCTAGCCACGAAAATTCACAGAATCCACAAAAAATACGATACGAGAGCCAAACCCGATTTGAGATCTGATCGTGAAGGCAATCTACATCTCGCTGGAACAAGCAGGACCAGAGTGATTAGTCACCAAAGCAAATCGTCCGATCGCATGCAGAAGAGTTGTTGAAACGCCAGTCAATCATCGGCTACACTAACGTTCACTCAACCTGCCGCGCAGCGGCTTAGGAGAACAATGAGTTGCAGGCGACGCTGCACTGCTCGCACTTTTAGTTACCAAGAATGGAGTCCAGGAACTTGAACAATCAAAAGCAATTTGGGGCCTTTCTCGTAATCTTGCTTTGCGCCATTTGTTCACAGACTTTTGGGCAATCGCCGATTCGCAGTTTGGAGATTCAAGTCATTGATCGTCATTCAGCTGAATTGCTGGAGTGTAGTTGCATGGTCCAAAAGTCGATTCGACGAAAGGTGATCGCCGAAACCGACTCAGAAAACTCAGACAGCACGGGTTCTGATGTTTCAGGAAAGCTTCTCGAAGTTAACCCAGAACTTTTTGAAGTTGAACTGAACATCATGATTGAAAAGAACGTTAAGTGCCAAGCACCCGTGACGACTAGCCAGCGAGTAACGAAGTTCGCTATCGCCACAAAACTGGCAAAGGATAGGCTCATTTCGATAGACTGCGGTGATAACGTCGTATGCAAACTGAAGATTGGCGATCTCAAAATAGCGATTCCGAAGTAATGAAATCGTTACCGGAAAATAGTTCGGGCGCTATGGTTAACGATGACATCACCGACTTGAGCGGAAACAACTATCACGTGGAGATGACATCGATGGGCATCTTTAGTCGTCTGTTCGGTTTGAAGAGACCCAATCTGAACTCAAATGAAATGAACCATCCTGTCTTCGGTCCAATCTACATGTATGGAGGCGTGGGAGTTCAGGGATGTTGCGGTTCGAATGATGACAATTGAGATGGTGGCATAAGCCCTCACCGCGGAACCGTTCGCTTTGACTACCCTGGGTTACGCTTGGCTCGCGGGACTCGCCTCGCTCACCCAGGGCTAAGGATCTGTCGCCACTTCGTGGCTGGGCAAACGGCTTGGATGCGAGGGGGTTGGACGTCATGTTATCGACTTCGAACTTCCTCCCGCGTTTCTTGTCGTTTCATTTGCGGTTGGCTAACGCGATCTATTCGCGAGTGCATAAATCATATTGTGCCTTTTGTGAATTTTTGTGGCCAGCAGAGTCCAGAGCAATGTGATCATTGAGCAAGGTTGTGTGGCCCGCCGGGCTGAAGAAGTGTTTGGCAAGGTGCTTTGAGTTTTGCCTTTGGATTTCTCTGTGGCCTCCGCGCCTCCGCGTTTCAATACTCATTCCAAAGAGTACCTTCAACTTCGGCTAGCTCTGCCTCTTTAGATGGCTCGTCCCCGAACCTATGGCACTCTAACCTATCGAGTCGTGGCTAAGACGCGAGTAATCATCTCTTTGATTTGGCTGTCCGATTCTCTGACGGCCAAGTTTCGCAAGCTTCGAGTGACTGTTTCGTCGATCATGGGAGCCAGTAGCGAAACGGCCATTCGACGCACTTCGGGCTCGCCGTCTTCGGCCATCCAAACCAACCATGGTCGAGGATTCACGTTGCCTTGAGCGGCGATCTGTTGAATCAACTGAAGACGTCGATTAGCTGAACCGTTGGCGAGTTCGGAGGCCAATTGGATCTCTTCGTCAGACAGTCCGTGATGTCGAAGTGCCAGGGCGGCCGCCTTGCCAACATCGGAGTTGGTGTGCCCAAGCAATTTGACGAGCTCGGCGATCTGCATCTTCTCAATGCCGGCCAAGTCGGGCGAATTGGAGACGATTTTCATTGATGCCAAGGGAGTCGAAGCAATCGATGCTGGAGTAGCGACAACCACTGGCAATTCAGATTTGGGAGACTCCGTGGTACCCGAGTCGCTTAAGGAGAAGCTGGCCGGATCGCGCTGATTCGCACGTGAAGATGCCCCAGGGCCTGAGGTCGTATTGCGAACAGTGGCTCGCGGTCGAGTAGGTCCCGAGATGAGTTGCAAACTGGCTTGTGGATTTGCTAACTCGTCAGGTGCCTTAACGGATTGATTAAGTTTAGCTATTGGGAGGATAACGGTTGACTCGTTCGCCTGAGGGGCCGTCGGCGAGATACTACTTGAAGATAGTGGACGAGGAGGCGAATTGGGCGGCGATTGTGGGGGCAACGTTTGACCTGTTGAACTTGCGCCTAATTGACTTGAAGTAGAAGGCGGTTGAGACGGATCGATGCTCTCCAGTACCAGCAAGCGCTTACAAATTTCCGCGACGGGTTTGATCTGTGGATCGTCCGTGGCAACCGAAATCGAATAGACTCGCGCAGCGATACTTCGGACCAGGGTCACGTTGGCTTCGGGCAGTCCATGAGGCGTCTTTCCAAGCTGTTCAGCAAACGAACGCATCGAGGAATACCGCTGCGTCAGCTCCATCGAATTCCATTTGTCGATGTAAAGATTGATGAGCTGTGAAGACGATTTGGCGACTCGGATATCTGCGTGTCGCAAGGCCAAGACCAGATGATCGATGCGGTTGGGATCTAATTCATGCAGAGCATCCAGAGCAAGAATCGACTCGGTTGGCGAGTTCGATGCGGCTTGCTTTTCCAACTGTTTCGCTAATTCACGGCGTCCGTAAATCCAAAACGATCCGCCCACGGCAATGCCAAGAATGAACCAGATTATCACGCCACCGGGAAGCCAACCGGCTTGCTTCTGTGGGGTGGCTCGAAACCTCAAGTCAAGGGTTTCGAATTCGATTGTGTCGTCTGGCATTGTAGGGCTCCGTGACACCAGCAAACACGCGTTGCGAAAAGGGGGGCTTTACGGGATTCTTCAAAATGTCTTGTCGCAAAACTGGTTGTTTGGCTCAAGATCAAATGTGTTGACTGGGTTCAAAGGGCCTACGGTTTTCCTCGACTAGCCGAAATCGCGTTTTACCGTTCCGCTTGGAAGACTTGCCGGAACCGCGTTAGCGTCCGGTTTTCTTGAGCTACCGCCAACTGCAGCACGTGCAGGCCATCAGCAACCAGTTCCCTCAATACTTCAAAGCGGTTTTCAAATGCTGTCAAAACCGGACGCTAACGCGTGGTGGCTAGTTCAAAACGACCGCTGGCGTACTTAGCCGGTTTTCCTCGCGTCGCCCGTGCGTTTTGTGTCCAATCTGCTGGTTCGAGGATTAGACATGGAGCCACTTTGTGAGGAATGGGTTAAGCCCGTATTAGCGTTGTGTTAATACTCGGCCCTGAATTCGCAGAGCGATTTACGGCGGAGTGAATCTAGTTTCCAATCCTACCAGTGCCTGTTGTCGATGTTGATAGCAAAGCAATACACGCATCTTAGGGATCGAAATGAGCCGTCGTAGTTTGAGAAATGCATTTACACTGGTCGAGCTTCTCGTGGTCATTGCCATCATTGGCATCTTGGTGGGTTTGCTCCTTCCCGCTGTCCAAGCTGCTCGCGAGGCCGCGCGACGAATGAGCTGTGGGAACAACATCAAGCAGATCAATTTGGCTCTACACAACTACGAATCCACGCACAAGAAGCTGCCCTTCGGTTGGAATACTCATGGAACTTTGTGGAGCGCCATGATTCTGCCGTATATGGAGCAAACCAATCTCTATGACACGCTTTTGTTCACCGAAAGCGGCGTAGGAAACTGGGATTCAGGCAGCGCCAACACGAAAGCGGCCGAAACTATCGTTTCTGCCTTCAAGTGCCCAAGCACGCCACTGCCAGACCATATGGCCTACAACGGAATCGTAGATCGATTCCCTGCAAGTTACCGCGGGAACGCTGGCAGTGAAGTGACTTCTGACGACACCAGTACGCTTCCAGTTGCCAACACGAAGAGTCTGGAAATGTTGAATCTGGATGGGATCTTCTGGGCCTGCAGCAAGACACGATTTGGAGACGTGACAGACGGACTATCGAACACCATTTTCATTGGGGAATCGCATACCGACCCGGACTTCTCCAAAGATGGTCAGGGCATGGACTTCTGGATCATCGGTTCGCCTCAGGCAGACCCATGCGCTTGCAACGGTGGAACCGGTGGGACTGAGTTCACTGAAGCGGTTGGTGGAACCTATCCGCAGATCAATGCACAAATGAGAACACCGGCTGTTTCAGGACAGCTCATGGAGATTGCCTTTGGTAGTTATCACACCGGTGGCGCGATGATGGGAATCGGCGACGGAAGCGTAACGTTCATGGCAGAGAACACTGACCTGACTGTTTATCGCGCACTGGGATCGCGAAACAAAGGTGAAGTTGTCAACGTTCAGCAATAGTGGCGCGAACCAGCAGTACTGCTGGTAGCCAGTAACAGCCTTTCTAAAAAGAGTCTGGTCGCGGGTAGTAAACCACCAGCTACTGCCTGCGCCAGACTCGCCTTTTGACCAGAACAATACGCAAGCCTTGGACCATACGGAATGAACTGCCGAACTTTCGTGACTCGCTGCTTTATACTCACATCGATGAGCTTTTTGATGGGATGTGGCAACGGGCTTGATCCCGACTACGGCAAGCTAGGCTTGGTAAATATCTCAGGCCAAGTAATGTTGGATGGTCAGCCGCTCTCTGGTGTGCAAGTGATCTTTGAAGAGTCGCCCCAGGTCTACTCATTCGGCAACACGGATACCAGCGGTAACTACACTTTGATGTTTGACTCGCGAAAGGCTGGCATCGTGCCTGGTCCTAAAACGGTGCGATTCAAGAATAACACTTCAGTTGGCGAGAGCAAAGCGACCGAAGGCGATGATCCTGATGCCAAGCCAGATCGCAAAGGCCCCTCTATTCCCGATTGCTACGGCAAGAATTCGAAATTGAAGGTAGAGGTCAAGACAAGCGAGACCAACTTCAATTTCAAGTTAAAGAGCGATTGTTCGACTCAAGGTCGCGAGTAATCACAGCCCGCGGGACAAGGACATCAGTTATCTGAACTAATAGACGTCGAAGCAGCCCGCGAGACGAACTCGTGGACGTCCTGCATCTTGGTGCCCATCAGATCGAACTTGATACGAGCCTGGACTTCTGGCGTGAGTGCCTGGCCTCCCAGTGCGAATTGAGTGCGAGAGTGGAAGGTATCGTAGAGCTGGTTGTATTGTTCCACGAATCGATCGACATTCTGCAAGTACGAACAGCTCAGCCAAACGATCGATGGCTTGTGTCGTTCGATGGCCATCGCCATGCTGCTGATCGGCAAGTCTTCGCCTAACGAGATGGCTCGCCATCCGGCATCGCGAAGGACCAATTCAACCATGGTTGATCCCAAGCAGTAAAGATCGCCTTCTGTTGTGCACCCCAATGCTACAGGAGCCGATTCTGCGGGATCAGGCAGCAGCATTTGCAGTCGATGAAGGATTCGCTGCGCAATCTTGCAACCCAATCTCTCTTGGTAAATTTCAGCCTGTCCACAGGCCCATTTGTCACCAATTCGGCTGAATGCTTCAGCGATGACAAGGTCGCAAATTTGATAGATGGGAATTTTGGCTAGATACAATTCCATCACGATCTGGCTGCATTGATCTTCGTTACCTTCAAGAATGGCTTGAACCAAAATCGGCGGAGCGTTTTCAAGTGCTCCAACCGCAGGGCCGCTTTGGGCTAGTCCCATGGGCACAAAGTCTTGAATGGCCAATCTGTTGGCCCTGACAAAGTCAGCCAGATCGCCCATCCGAATTCGTCGATGGCCGCCATCGGTGTAGGTAGTGGTTATTGACCCCTTATCGCACCAACGCTTGACGGACGATTCGCTCACGCGGAGCGCCTGAGCGACTTGTTTGGGACTTAGAAGAGTGTTCATTTTGCGATCAGATGAGGACGGTGGCCTGCCAGCGTTTGTATTGTACGGAAGAACCAAGTGGCTTAAAGAATATGCTCTTTAGAGGGGGTTGGGAGATGTTGTTGGTTGTTTTGAACGATTTTTGGCATTAATGAACGATTTGAACGTTTTGAGGGTTGCACCACATCGGAAATGCCGATAGGCTTTGTGGACGAATTGAACGTTTTGAACATTTTGATCGTTTAGGGGCACTTCATGGTAACCACAATTAATGCTTGTAAGACCAGTTCCCAGCGAGTTGACTACATTGCGAGCACCGAGTTCGAGGGTCAGGCCTCAAGCCTAGCATCGGATGTCGAGCTACTGCTAAGTGAGATCGGAAGTCTGCGTCGGGTATCTTTAAAGGGCAAAGAGCTTTACTCGCACGGAATGGGCGATCTGCCTGTTTTGTCTCGTGAGCAGGAAGAGCGTTGCTTTCGCGGGATGAATTTCCTTAAGTATCGTATTGATCAACTACAGGCCGCCTGTCTTCGACGCAACTCGAAGGCCAAGCAAGCCGAGATCGTCAAGCATCAACAAGGCGTGAAGACAATTCGCGACTATTTGATCTACTCTAACCTGCGTCTAGTGATTTCCTTAGTAAAGAAGTACGTTTCGCCGCAACTTTCATTCGACGAACTGTACAGCGAAGGTGTCGTAACGCTGATGCAAGCAGTTGAGAAGTTCAACTATCTCAAAGGCTTCCGCTTTAGCACTTATGCGTACCGAAGCATCTCCCGAGCCCTATACAACTCGCAGATCCACCTACAGCAGGAACAAGCCGTAGTAATGCTGGACAATGACCAACGCGTTGAAACGGCCGCTCAACCAGATCGCACTTCAGCAGTAAGCGAAACATGGTGGAGCAGTCGACGCGAAGGCCTAACCCGGTTGGTTCAGCGACTGGACCGTCGGGAGCAATTGATCGTACGGGCTCGTTATGCACTAACGCCACGCGGGACCATCAAAACTTTCCAAACCCTGGCCAACAAGCTGGGTATTTCGAAAGAACGCGTACGGCAATTGGAGCAACGAGCCATCCAAAAATTGCAGTCCATGGCTACAGAAGTTGAAATGGCATAAGCTTTGGGGCTAAACTGTTGCTTAGTTCAGCTATAGCTGCCGTGCAACACTAACTCAAGGCTTCTCTGATAATGCTGTTACGTTCACAAATTTTGAATCGAGGGCTTAAAGCACTAACGATAAGCATGTTAGTGCTTCTTTGTGCGGCGCACGGGCCCTCTGAGTTGTGCGGCCAACAGCCTAAACTGGAATCTCCAAAGTTGGATTCGCCCGACAAAGCGGTGAAGCCACTTCCAACTGCTACCGAGCCCTCCAGCGAACCGATACCACCTTCTAAGCCAGAGTATTTGGGTCGCACTATCGCACCGGCAATGGGCTATGCACATGCTGCTTGGCTCACAAGATCGACTCGCGAGCAGGAAGAAGATCCTAAACAGACATTGGAGAATCTGGGACTCAAGCCTGGCATGGTGGTGTGTGATTTGGGTTGCGGCAATGGCTACTACACCTTAGAGATGGCTTCACGGGTCCAGCCGACAGGAAAAGTATTTGCCGTCGACATTCAACCTGAGATGCTGCATTTGCTTGAGTTGCGAGCCGAAGATCAGAAGGTCACTAATGTCGAAGTTGTCCTGGGTGGCTTAGTCGATCCTCGTATGCCGGATAATTCGATCGACCTCTTGCTGTTGGTTGATGTCTATCACGAATTTTCTCACCCAAGCTTGATGTTGAAAAAGATTCGCAAGTGTCTGAAGCCAGAAGGTCGAATCGCCTTGGTTGAATTTCGCGCTGAGGACCGCACAGTGCCAATTCGACCTGAGCACAAAATGACGAAGAAGCAAATTCTGAAAGAGTACAAGGCCAACGGATTAAAGTTGGTTGAAGAGTACGACAAGCTGCCCTGGCAACATCTAATGTTCTTCCAGCGCGATCCTGATTGGAAGGACAAGACGGAGAAGACAGAGAAAGACAAGGCGGACCAGACAAACTCAGAGAATGATAAGTAAGTCGTTGGCAGCGTGCGAGCTGAGCGACGAATGGGGGCAACAAAAAAAGGCAGAGTCGAAACTCTGCCTTTTCTTTTTTGGAAGACTGAGATGGATCTACAGTTTCTCAGTGTAGGAAGTCAGCACTAACTTGCGATCGTCTTCGGAGCCTTTAGCCAACGCGATTCCATCGTTGCCCTCAAGAACAACTTGATACACAGTTTCAAGTTGGTCTGTAGAAATGATTCCCTTCACTTGATACATGCGAGCTTCGGCCAGAACCTGGAGAGGATCTGCACCAGCGTGAATTTTCGTATGCAGCTGCTTCATCGCAGCAAGCGTTGGAATTTGAGGCAGGTCGATCACGTTGAGAACTGTATCCATTTTGGCAAACATTGCGTCGACTTGCTTTTGAATGAACTCGGAATCTTGTTTACCCATTTCAACTTGGGTATTGGTAATCGTCTTGGTGCTCGATCCATCAACACGACCGCTTGGAAGCATGAAGCGGAAGCGAGTTTCGTTGGTAACGATTGGACTCATGCGATTAGGCTTGGAGGCTTCAACTTCAACAACGATCAGACCGTCAACGCCAGCTTCTTGAGCCTTCTTCAGCAGGGCGTTGATGTTGTCAGCCTTTCCGATGTAAGTCAGGCCGTTCGCCAAGCTCTTGCCTGCCAATGTCTTTGTTGGGCGAGCGGCATCGCCACCCATGCCCATTCCAGGACCGCCCATGCCCATTCCCATACCAGGACCGCCCATTCCGCGACCAGGTGCTGCTGGCCCGCCGCCCATACCCAACCCGGAAGCAAGTCCACCTTCGCTGCTCTCCCCTGGCCCGCCACTGAATCCTTGATTCATGGCTCCGCCCATTTCAAACGAGCCTGGTGCGTCTTGGGTCAAGCTGCTGAACAGAGTGCCGAACTTTCCAGAACTACGTCGACCGCTGTATGCTGAAACGATCGCCTGTCCGACTTCGCCGGTTAGGTCTTCGAATGCATCTAATTTCCCCATGGCACCTCCTGCACCGCCGCCTGCACCTGCACCTCCGCCGCCGCGACCGCCAGCCATTGGTCCGCCGGCCATTCCTTCACCACTAGCACCGCCTCCGGCACCGCCACCAGCTTGATTGACTCCCACAGGTTTGACATCAGTGATACCTGTTTGAACTTTTAGGAGAACTCCGATTGCCAGTGGAAGTTCGGTAACCAGCTTGTTCTTTACAGCGATGCCGTTGTCATTGGCAGGCGTTAGGTTTTCGGCTTTTGTAGTGGGCTTATAGAACTTGAAGTGATTTGCTAGTTCGGTTGCTTCGCTATCTGAAGCAGTGACAAGTGCCGCATAGAACAGGGACATGGCGTTCTCACGCTCACCTTTTCGGTACGCAATTTCGGCACGTTCCATGAAGCTTGGATCGGCTATCTCACCGGCATCTCCGCCTAGGGCTTGCCGAATCAGTTCGATCACGGCTGCTTTACGAGTTGGGTCCGGCTGTCGAGCATTGCGAGGCGGCATCGAGCCACCTTCTAGCGAAAACACGACGCTCTTCCACAATTTTGCATCTTGCTTTAGATCTGGACCAACTCGATCCAAGCTAACACCGCCTTTGGAACTGCCGTTTGCATGACAGCCAGCGCAGTTATTTTGAATGAAGGTTGTCAGCATCGACAGATCTGGGCCGTTATTCATACCAAACGACTCGCCGCTGCCCATCGGACCACTGCTCATCGATTCTCCGCCGTAGCTTCCACCACTATTGCCACCGCTCATTGGTGCGCCGGTGCCTGGGTTGCGAGAGCCGCGTGCGTTTCCGCCACCAACTCCGCCGCCACCGCCACCTCCGTGTGATGCAGGGCCACCGGATAGCGCCGGAGGTCCACCCGACATCATTCCGCTATTTGGCATCATGCTTCCGCCCGAGTTAGCCCCGCCGGAGTTTGCACCTCCACCATCGTCTTCGAAAGTCGCTTCACCGATAGCTCCCATCGAACGTCCGCCTCCACTATTCATGCCTCCACTATTCCCGCCGCCGCTATTGGTACCGCTGTTACCCGAGCCGGAATTGCTAGGAGCTTCGCTACCATACGAGACCTGAGCTTTAGAGGCATCAGCATTTTCGCTGGGAGCCGGTGTGCTGGAAGGAGCGGGCGTGCTGGGGGCAGGAGCTGGAGCTGACGCAACTTGCGTGTCACCGCCACCGCAGCCGCTGAGTGAAAGCATCAGTCCGGCTAGTGCCGAACCGTACCAGAACGAATAGAATCTTGAGGACATGAAGAATCGCCTGTCAAAACGGAAGAGTTTTCGATGGAATGTCGACCACGAAATCGGCCCGGATTCGCCAGAATGGCAACCAGTATTATTGCCATCCGGCAGACGAATGTCGAGCGCGACATGGGTAAAAGGTGGTAGGCTGGGACCTTAGAATCTTAGTTTTGCCCCAAATTCAAGCCAAACTTGGCTCTGAAGTGCATTTTCGCCATGCCGAACACTCGTTCAAATCCCCTTTGCCAATTTCCCGGACCGCAGATCAAAGACCGCGGATAGCTAACGCTTAAGGAATGAAACCCAAGTGAGCCAATCTACAAATCCACTCGAGCAGCGGTTGGTCGATCTAGAGATGCGCTTGACCTACCAACAAAAACTGATCGACGAATTGAACAGCGTCGTAACCGAGCAAACGATGACGTTGCTGAGACTCGAAAAGAGTGTTGGCACTTTAGTCCAACATCATGATCAGATGCAAAGGCAACTCCGCGAGCAATCCCCGAACTTGCCTCACGAAAGACCACCACACTACTAAGTAGAAGGCACGTGAGTAGCAGGCACATTCCATGTGCAGTCCGCTGTTTTTTCTTCCTCTTCTTCTGCTGCTTCTCAGGCGCGATGCTCTCCCGCATCGCCCTTAGAGTTCGCCTATCAAATAGCGTCGAGATGAGCTTTTGCCACCGCACTGCGTCCTGCCCAGCCAGCCGCTTTGGAAGATTGATAAAGGATGTCTAAGATCTTTCGATAGCTGGGCATGCTGGTCGCGCCAATGTCCCATCCTGCATTGTACGCCAGGCGATAGGCTTCCGCGTGATCGCCCGACGCCAAGGCCGACTGAGCTAAGTTGAGCCAATAGTCCTGAACTCGACTAACTAAATTGGCATCGCGATTGTTCAAGTAAAGCGTAAGGTATTCGTCGCTTGTAATTGATTCGGGTAGATCTTTGCGTGAAGCGGCCAATTGCGCGATCGAAAACTTGCCATAGCGTTGCTCAAATCGATGAAGCCTCAATCGCACCGACTGATCTGAGAACGCTGATGCAAAGCGACCCGAAAAGAAAGTCGTCTTCGAAAGTTCTTTATTTCCCGCGTGCTGTTGACACCAACCAAGCAGTGAATAGGCCCATCCCAAGTCTTGCCTGCGCTCGATGATACTCTCGCAAAGCTCGGCGATACGATTGCAATCTTCATCTTCCAGCATGTTCAGCGAACCGTGCTCGGACGGAACGGCTTGTTGAATCATCTGTTCGGTATTGTCACACACAGCAGCTTCAAAAGCCAATTGCGACTCGACAAGCAACTTTAGAGCGACTGCATATTGCCCGGCCTGAGCAGCTTCAACGATTTTCAAAACTGCATCCTGACTGAGGTCATCGCGAACGGCGACGATGGAATCGACCAACCACTGCTGCAATGCTTGTGGGCGATCCGATGAGTTCTTAGGTCGCGCCGTCTCTACGGCTCCGCGAAGCATCTGTTTGCGAATGGGGCGATGGACGTCTACTGCGTCGTGAAGGATTGCTTCAGCCAGATGTTGTCCAACCGGAATCCAATCTCCGCCGCCGTGGTACCAATGAAGCAACTCGCCGAAACTTCCATCATCTCGAACGCGAACGCAGATCCAATCCCCGTAGCCGTTGCTGAGCACTGGAAGCGTGTCGGGTAACATAAAGCCCGACCATATCTGCGTTGGTTTACTCGCACACAGCCCAGCAAGATCGACCTGCTGACGAAAGAAGCCCGGCAATGACACTTCGCGGCCGATTCCATCAAACCAATTCTGCCAGCTCTCACTGAGCTGTATTTGGTATCGGTCCGACAGAAGTTGAGATGGACGCCCCATGAAAAATAGCCGAACGGTAGTGGGTCACAAGCTGGAAAAGGAAGAGAGGCGACACCTCAAGCGTCGCTGATCCTATAATACTAACCCGCGATGCACGATAACAGCCATTCTACGCTGTCAAGGCGACCAACATCTCAAAATACTAGTCAGCTCACCCATGAATCCCGACCTCTCGATCGAATCGGTTCGGCAAGCTCAACAGCTTATCCGTCCTTACGTACTTCAAACGCCTCTCGTTTTCTCCGAGAAGCTGAGCGAGCGATATGGCATGAATTTCGCTTTCAAAGCAGAGAACTTGCAACACATCGGAGCCTTCAAGGCCCGAGGCGCGACGAACGCTGTCTTGGCTCTGACACCCGAACAAGCCTCGGCAGGAGTCGTCACGCACTCTTCGGGGAATCACGCCGCAGCACTGGCTCGGGCGGCACGGATTCGTTCGATACCAGCCTATATCGTCATGCCGCACAATTCGGCGCAGACGAAGATTGCCAGTGTTCTTTCCTTCGGCTTTCAGCCGCATTTCTGCGAACCCTCGGCACCGGCACGCGCCGCGGCTTGCGACCAGTTGATGCATCAAACTGGAGCAACTCTGGTTCATCCATATAACGACACCAAGGTGATCTGCGGACAAGGGACAACGGGACTTGAGATCGTTGAACAATGGTCACAGGTGGATGTCGTTCTAGCACCGGTGGGCGGCGGCGGTTTGATATCGGGGTTGTTAATCGCACTCAAAGCGATCAACTCAAAGATCCAGATCATTGCCGTAGAACCCGAGCAAGCCGACGATGCGTCGAGGAGTTTACAGTCGGGAAAGATCGAGCAGCCCACTCGCTACGATACAGTCGCAGACGGACTGCGAACCTGCTTGGGTGAGTTGACCTTTGAAGTCATGCAAGATTTGCTCGACCAAATCGTGCTAGTATCCGACACAGAGATACTAACTGCTATGCGCGAGCTCGCTCAGGATGCTCGCCTTGTCGTAGAGCCTTCCGGCGCAGTTTCCTTTGCCGGTGCTAAGAAAATTTCGCAGCAACTAGCGGGCAAGAATGTCTGCGCGGTGTTGAGCGGCGGGAACTTAGACTTTGGAAAGTGCCAGTTGGGCGCAAAGCCAAACTAGCACTCGAAGTTTGTCAGAATCTTGGGTAACCGCGGCAGTACTGTGAACTAGGCACTGTGAACTAGGTACTCTTCTTTGGCCAGAAGCTCAGCCAAGAGGACGAAGAACTCCCCGCCGCAGGAGCAGCGCCCACTGGCACCTCTTCAGATGCTGGTGGCTTGTTGACGTCGCCGCCAAGCAGTGTTGCTAAGCCTTGCATGGCTTGAGTGATCGGCGCCTTCGGTGCCTGTTGAAGCAATGGAATACCATTGTTTCGAACTTCGACCATCGTGCGGTAGTCGTTTGGTATTTGGTAGAAAATCTCTCGACCGATTGTCTCTTTGGCCTTCTTCAGCTTGATCTGACCACTCTCCAATCCAACGCGATTGACAATGATCTTCAGCTTATCGCGGAAGCCTTCGATTTCGTCAAACGACATTTGAATTCGCACGAGGTTCCGCAAGCAAGGTAGATCCAGTTGAACCACCATCAAGATGTCATTCGCGAACTCAAACGCGGCCAAGTCAATAGGCGTGTAAGCCTTAGACACATCGATGACAATGTGGCTGAACGTTGCTTTGAGCAATCCAAAGACTCGACGCAATGCGTCCGGAGTAATGTACTGAACGTCTTGCAGTTGAACTGGACGTGGCAGCAGATAAAGTCCAGAACTGTGTTTGGTCAACGACTTTTTGAGAAGTTGAAAGTCTAAGCGTGACACGTTTTGAGTCACGTCGATCAAGCTGTATTCGGGAATTGTATCCAAGAATACATCCGCATCACCGACTGCGAGATCGAGATCGACCAGCGCAACCGTGTTTTGAGGATTCGAAGCTAAGATGCAACTTAGATTCACAGCTAAACTGGTGCAGCCGACACCACCGGACGCTCCGGCGACAGCGAACACGCGAGCAGCTTTGCTTTTTCCAGCACTTCCGCCGTACTTAGTTTCCGATATTCTTGCCAATGCCGCCATCATATCTTCAAGGCTGGCTGGACTGGGCAGGAACTCACGAACGCCAGCTCGCATGGCTTGAAGAATAAGTTGACCGTCGGAACTCTTACTCATCGCCAACAAGCAACAGTCCGGCGATTCGACGCGTAAACGATCTAAGAGAGCGATGGCCTTTTGAGGGTCCGCATCCAGGTTGACAACGCCGACGTCTGGTGCCGACTGGCGGACAACATCAGGAAAGAACTCGTATCTCGAGCACTCTGCTTCCAACCAGACAACATCCATGCCAAGCAACATCTTCTTAGTTGCTTCGCGAGTACTGTCAGTTGGGTCTAGCAACGCTAGTCGAAGAACATTACTCATTTGTTTTAGCCCTCAGCACTCAGTCTTGAACTGCGTGCATCTCGAACGTTGGGGTACTTAGTTTTCATGATCAGGTATCGCTACGAAATCTAGCGATAAGTACCTTGCGTAGGAGTGAATGCAGTCTGGGGCGGAGCACCTGTGTTTTGTCGGTATTGAACTTCTGCCAGCGTTGGAGCATTCGGGCCGATACTCATTGCTGACGGACGAGGTGTTGGAGGCTGCATCATGCCTACGTGAGTTGTTGCAGGGGGCATGCTTTCAATCATGCCACTTGGTCCCGATTGCGGGGGGGCATAATTGACCGGCGTTTCCATGTAACCTTTGAAGTACAATTCTCGATCCGTTGGACTTTGAGTGTGTACGCCAGGGACGCTGCAAGGGACCTGATGCGGTTCCATAGGACCAGCAAAGTCAGGAGTAACAGTGATCAGCAACTCAATCTCGTTTTGCTCTTCCCGCGTCTTACGGAAAAAAGCACCCACGAGTGGCATTTCGGACAAACCAGGAATGCCCTGATTGATCGACTCGGTGCGAACTTGTAGCAAACCAGCTAGAGCCAGCGTTTGACCAGCCTGAAGCTCGACACCGGTTTCCAAGAAGCGACTTCGCAATCCAGGTACCGAAACGCCCTGAATGGTTACGCTACGGCTAGGATCAATTTCGCTAACGTAAGGACGAACTTCGAGATAGATCTTTCCGTTGCCTAATACCTTGGCGACATAATCCAAACGTGTTCCAAACTCGCGGAATTGAATGCCAACTTGTCCAAGACCTGCTGGAACTATAATTGGAATTTCACCACCGGAATTGAAGCTCGCTGGGCGACCGTCAACAGCGGTCAGTGTCGGACTTGCAAGTACTTTGACTAAGTTGTTTCTTCGCAGTGCTTCGATCGAACTTTGGAATCGAGTTCCGCCGTCAACGATCGAGAAGCTGAAGTTCTGAGTTCCGGTCGATGCAACTCCAGCTCCTGTGCCTGTCAAAGTTCCAGCCGCTGCGGATACGACACTGTCGCTACCGTGTAACAAAGCCCAGTCGATACCCAGAGTTCGCAACTTGGTGCGCGAAACTTCCATGATTTGGGTTTGTAGTTGAATCGTGTGTACGCCCATAACCGTGACCCGATTGATCACCGTTGGAAAGTACTGTTGAGCGATTTGAGAAATCGTGCTCACATCATCGGCGCTGCTTACAAAGCCGTTGATAATGATGCCCTGCTGAAGCGGCGTGAGTTCGATGGTCGCTTCTGGTAGAGTCTTATGAAGAATCGTCTCCAGTTCTCGCACATCGCCTAGAACCATGACCTCAAGCGTTGACAGCGATTCGTCGGCAGCGACTAAATCGACCTGCGTAACGCCAGTCTTCAGAGCAGAGATTTGCAACCGATTTCCGCCTTCCAGCGGTATCGCGTTGACCATCTCTTGATTGTGGATGCGAACGCGGCGGAAAGCTTGATCCGCAATCAATTCGCGACTGGTGTTGACAACCATTTCCAACTTTTGACGATTGGTCTGCAGGTCAACATTCAATGGGGTATTCGTAAGTGCCCATTGACTTGTGTAATGCTGTTGAGCATGACACGTATTCGACATACCAATCCAGCCGCCGACTACTCCCAATACGCCTGCTAGCAGACGCATTCGCAGTCTTCTACGTCGGGAACTTCGCCGATCACAGACAGCCATGCTTGACATCCTTGTACTCCACAACCCCTAACTAACAGACCTCCTGTCTGATACCATTAGGGATCGACTGTCACGGGACAGAACTGGTTCTCACCAGTTCGATCTAAAACGTTGGCTATGCCATTAGTTGATCAGCTTCTCACCCGTTTTGCTTCCACTACTTCCAGAACCCGACGACGTCGAAGGAGACGATGAAGGTGCTGAAGTGGGAACTCCACCAGGTCGCTGACCGAACGATCCACCGTCAGAGGCGGGACCACCCGACGCGTTGGCATACGTAGTAGGATATGTCGGCGAATATCCACCATAACCTAAACTCGATTGCCAGGGATTAGGTGGGTTGGTAGGAGATTTGGTCTCTGTAGTGGTCGCAGAGACTTCCTTGGGGAACTCATTTCCGGAATATTCGTAACGTTTTACCCCATCTGCCGTCAGGATAATGATCTCGCTTTTTGCTTGCTTTGGTTGAGCAGGTTCTACAGTCGGCTGCGTTGGAGCAGTAGTGATCGAAACTGGCTTTTCAATCGCTTCGACCGGGTTGCCAGAAAGCGTTTGCTCTTTGGCCCAGTTGAGGAAAGTTTCACCAGTGTCTTCAGAGGCAGTCTTGATGTTGCCATCTTCATCCAAAGGACGAATATTCAGATCCAACTTACCCATGGTGCTTGCAAGCAAGAGCGCTTGGTACTGACCTTGCTTGATCAACAGATTGAATAAGGTACCCTTGGCGCCTTTGTTCTCAGCGTTTCGATCAGGGTTACCGTTGATTCCCCAAACTTGAACGCTGCGCAGTACCGTCTTGACGTCTGGCGACTTGTTTTTGCTACCAGGCGGAATGAACGTACCAGAGATATCAACCCAGTCGCCTGGCTTGATGTAGTTGTTATCATAGGGAACGTCGAATAGCGTGAAGCCGGCTGGAAGGTTAGTTCCAGCGCTGTCATTGGAGTTGTTTAGCTTTTGAGCGATCAAAGCCTCGCCAGGGAAAATATTCTGGCTGGCGTACTTGCCTTCGATGTCCTTGATATTAGTAATGGCTCCCACGGGTAACCGTGAGCGAGGCCATTTATCAAGCTTCACCTTTTCGACAGTCAGCTTGCTGGCGTTCTTGATCTCTGCTGTGGCGACAAGAATCTCGACAGTTGCTTCTTCGGATTTGCCCGAGTCACGCTCCATGAGCGTTTTGCTTACAGCGACTGCGGCAACCATGCCGCAGCCTAAAGCAACTGTCAGAAGAATTAAAGATTTAGCTCGCATGTCCGAATCTGCCTTCGTCGCTATCCAGGAATGCAGAGAATCGATCCATCGATCCATGCACCCAATACGTACCCTAAAAATCGTTTCTCGGGCCACTAACACTCACCCACCGACCTAGGTGGGCTTATGACAGCATTCATTGGCAATTTGAGCAAACATCGTTGAGTTTATTTCTTGGTGGCTAAAAGCTTGACCCAGTTCGGAGTTCTTACTCAACCAGCAAAGACTGCACCGAACTGAATCTCAATCGATACAAACTCAGTAATCGACTTCAACGAGGTATGCAGAACACGCAAAACTGACAAATTTTCGCGAACTGCTACAACTTAACTAACCGTTACAGCAAGCCAGCAAAGGCGAAGTAACCGATTGCAGCCACAGTCATTGGAATTCCGTAAGGCAGCAGTCGCATCCGTGGCTTTCGCTCCTGGGAAATCTCGTACAGCTTGTCTGCGTCGCGAACATTGACAATTTCTTGCAACAACGATTGAGCTTGAGTCCAGTGCTTCATCCACTGTCCACTGACAGCAATTTGGATGATGGCCATGATCGCGCCGACAATTGTGGTCGCAATAAAGATGTACCAGGTGTGCTCGATGTGAACAAACGCAGCGATACCGGCTAGCAACTTGACGTCACCGGCACCCATACCACCGATTAGGTGTAGGCCAAACAGAAGTGCTAGTCCGAAAAACGTCGCTAGCAAGCTCCATCCCAGACCGGCAAAGCCGCCAACATAAAAGCTGTACAGCCATCCCGCTACGATCAGCGGATAGGTGATCTTGTTGGGAACCTTCAGGTACAGTCCATCAATGACCGCGGCAACTACCAGCGTGACAGAGACTGCCCAAATAGCCCAATTCTGAGTGAGATGTGTTAGTAAAAGATCCATCATTTTTCCCCGTGTGTTTTTTTGGTGAGCCCATTAGCGATTAAGTCGCGGGCTCGGGTGAGGCATGGCGAGCCTAGCGCGGTTGCATGAGCCAAACCAGCATACTGGTCAGCACTGTACCGGCGAAACACATTAGCTCCCACATTCCTGCGAGCGATTCGACTGGCATAAAATAGGGCGACATAATTTCGGCTCGATCGTAATACGTGATTCAAAAGACAATAACTCTGTCACTAAACACGGCTTGGTAACCACAACTCGCGTCGCGATTACCAAGTACCATGTTTCGTGTTTTGAAAGGACCCGACTGGGCCCCATCAACTAGATCGTGTTAGCGACGTCGTTGAATGTTTGCTTTGCATTGGTACCAAGAGTAGTGATGGCACCCAAGCAAACTACGACGATCAAAGCCAACATCACAGCGTATTCAACTGCAGTTGGTCCGTCTTCAGAAGCTAGGAAACGCTGAACCTTCAATGCGAAATTCTTCATTGCAACTCTCCAATTGTGAGACGCCCAATTCTAGGGCATTGGTTTGAAATTGAGCCGCTTTGCAGATCACAAATTTCGCCACTTGCAATCGCTCAGCAAACTCGACAGCAGTCCGATCGGAACTGCAAAGGAAAGTTAGGACAGGATAAGGCGATGTCAAACTTTGATGTCGGAAATCCTTACGGATTGAGAGAATTTCAGCTTACTGGCAATACCCTTACCTGCCGCGAGTACGTTGCAATCGTCATAATCGAAGCAACCCAATCTTTGGGTGCTCAACCAAGCTCCACTGTGAATTGATCCCAGATGAACTCAAGATTTCGAAAAACTAAATGGCGAATTCGCGAGCTGCAACAGCAAGTTCGTCAGATGGATCGCCAGCTCTCGGATGCGACAAGTTCTCAGCAAGCACTTTTGGAACACTTGCCTGTGCACATCATCCAGAAGGATCTTGCGGGCCGCTTCACTTTCGCTTCTTCGTCCTTTTGTCAACTCATTGATTTGGACCGCGAGCAGATCATCGGTCGCAGCGACTTTGAGCTCTTTCCCGAAGCCTCGGCAAAGAAGTTCGTCTCCGACGATCAACGCGTCATTCGTGAGGGGAGCGTATTCGACGACATCGAAAAAACCGAGTTTGCTGATGGAACGATTACCTACATGCAAGTCCGTAAGGCACCGCTGCGCGATCGCAACGGCGAAATTGTCGGTGTCCAAGTCATGTTTTGGGATGTGACCAAGGAACACGTCAGTCGTCAAGAGTTGCAGCAGATCGAATCCCTAGCTCACGCCTTGATCACGGCGGCTTTGGATGCTGTCATGTTGGTCGACACTGAAGGTCGAGTAGTTGATGTGAATCCTGCAGCGGAGAGAATCCTCGGATATTCTCGCGACCAAGTCGCCGGGCATCCGCCGTTGGATTCGATTCTCCAAACTGCGTTGACGGAACTCGGACAACGCGCAAACGAACCGGAAGACTCACTACAACTGTTTGATCGCAAAGCTTCGATTAGTCGGATTATGCAGGCGGCAACCGGTACGCGGATTGAAGCAAAGGCTCGACGCAAAGATCTCCAGTGGTTCGATGCAGAGATCTCGGCTCATCCACTTTCCATCCAAGGAACCAGCCAAGGTTGGGCTCTTTTCATTCGTGACATCACCAACCGAAAGTCTCGCGAGACAGAATTGCGCCGCGCCAAAGAGGTGGCTGAGCATGCCAGCGCGGCTAAGAGCGAGTTTGTCGCGAACGTCAGTCACGAGCTGAGAACGCCACTGACCGGAATTATCGGACTGCACGAACTCTTGCAGCTTAGCGACATTACTCCGCGCCAACAAAACTATCTCCAATTAGCGCAGACTTCGGCAACCAATCTGCTGCATCTTATTGATGACTTGCTTGACTTTTCAAAAATCGAAGCAGGCAAGCTTCAATTGGATATCGCGCCCTTTACGCTATTGGAATGCGTTGAAGAGGCCGCCAATGCGATGGCCGGACGGGCTCAACTGCGCGGATTGGAGCTAACTGTTGACTGCACAACGACTCTGCCCTATCGCATCGTCGGTGATGCGTACCGAATTCGTCAAATACTCCTAAACCTTGTCGGCAATGCCATTAAGTTCACCGAACGTGGCGACCTCTGCATCCGTGTCAAGCGTATAGATCAATCCACCGAGAGAGTTGGAGAAAGTGCTTCAGCCAAACTGCGTTTCGAAGTTCACGACAATGGTATTGGCGTTCCAACAGCACAGCGCGAGTTGATTTTCGAGGCCTTCAGACAAGCTGACACCAGTATGACACGGCGCTACGGAGGCACCGGGCTCGGTCTAGCCATCTGTCGTGACTTAGTTCAGAAGATGAACGGCAAAATCGGCGTCACCGATTCGGAGTTGATCGAAGGTACCACCAATCCCGGCAGTTGCTTCTACTTCGAAGCGGATTTTCCGATCGAAACGGAGATGACGCCAGCTCAACAAACTCTGGCACGTCAAGATATCGTGATCGTCGCTGCCGCCAGCCTCTGGCGAAGCATGCTTGAGGTGCGATTGCAGCGACAAGGCTACAACCTGACCGTGTTGACCTCGGAACAGTTGCAACAGCGTCATCCAGCCCGACTGTTTTCCGCGGGCAATCACACGATTGTAATGATGGACGCTCGCGAGCTGTCCACCTGGGAATCGACTTCACCACCAGTCGTGGTTCGCTGGATTCTGATCACACCACTAGCTCAGTCGCAACAAGTTTCAATGCCCAAGTGGTTGAGCCACGCTGATGTCGTTTGGCTGAATCGACCGATTCGCGAATCGGAACTCATCCAGAGCATTTCACTAGCCACGGTCGGCAATTCACGCAACAGCGTAAAGTCGGATCCCTCGTTGGGGAGCCGACCGGCAAATGTGTTGCTGGTCGAGGATAGTCCGGTCAATCAAACAGTCCTTCGAGATATGCTTGAGCAATTGGGACACCGCGTCACTTTGGCAAACGATGGTCGTCAGGCGGCCAATCTTTGTCTCGAAAAGGAATTTGATTTAGTCCTGATGGATATTCAGATGCCTGAGCTGGATGGATTGCAGGCCACCAAGCTGATTCGTCAAAAACAGGTCGGCAAACCTCAGATCATCTACGCATTAACGGCTCACGCAACGTCGGAAGATCGCCAACTTTGTGAAGCGGCTGGGATGAATGGCTTTCTCGAGAAGCCTATCACCATGGACGTCCTCAACGCGGCTCTCCGGACTGCGCTTGAGGTAGAAGCGGGTCTTCTGCCAAATCGCTTTCTTTCGACGACTGACGTTTCCAAGGCACCGATGCCTGCCTCAATTCGGGATGACAAGCCCGCCCCGCTTCTACCTATTGAAGTCGAGTCGGCCTTGAGCGACTCGCCTTCAAAGAGCGAACTGCTTGCCAAATTCAACAACAACGCTAGGCTCCTAAACGACGTTTTGCAATTGATGATTCAGGAAGCGCCAAAGCTTGGTCGAAGCTTCGCTAGCGCGGTTAGTCAAGGCAAGCTTGCCGAAGCCCGACGCTCTATACACACACTCAAGAGCAACTCGCGGCAGCTCGGTCTATCTCGGGCAGCTATCTATGCTGAACAATTGGAGCAGTTAGCGCGTGGTGAAGCGATCGAGTTGCTTCGGTCGCACGTGGACAGCGTTCAGCAACTTGGTGGAGCAATCGCAGATTGGGCTGAGAAACTCTTGAATTCGAACTGACTCTTCGTTCCGCATAATCGAATTACGCCCGGCGAGTGTTGAACCGGTAATTCGTGCTTGGCAAGTAATGAATTGGCAAGTTGTCTTATAGAGTCGCGAACTGCGGATCAAGATGCCGGTTGCAACGAGTGTGAACACGGCCCTAGCTATATCTGATTTTCTTGCCAGAGCATGCTGTTGAGAATCGTCGGTGGTGAAGATGAGATTCTGCCGATGAACCAACTGCGTGCGCAAGTCTGTGGTCCGATTGTGCATCCGTTCCCCCAGTTCCGAGATTGATCGCTCCCAAAATCATCATTTTCGGTTCAGGTTGCATCAACGGCAAACGTTGCATCTCTCTCCCGTGCCTGAGGTCTCCCAGTGAGCAAAAAAGATACTTATAGAATTGTGACTCGAGCGAGTGATGGATCGCTGAGAATTCGCGACTTTCCATCTCCCGAGCCGATCTTCAACATGCACTCTCAAATTGGAGTGGATGACAGTAGCGCCGACCTTGATCTTCGCGGTCTTCCTGTATTCCGCGGCTTGATCGGTCCAATTCCTGAAGGCAAGAACATCGTTCGCTACGAATCGCCAGAAGTGTTCGAGACTGTCACGAAGGAATGGAGTAACACCAAGGTCAAGCGCCGTCGACGCCGAACCGCAGCTCCCGTTGAAGAAGGCGCAATCGAAGAGGCTCTATAACCGAGCCCGCCTTGCAGTCTTAAAACCCCTCACCACTTCTATCGCTTATTCTTCCCGCCCCAAGAAACGATTCCTTCCTTCTCTCATCTTTTCGTTTCATTATAGAACAAAGACCTAGCCGGTTGCCAAACGCGATCGCGCTAGGTCTTCGTTGTATAGCCGTAAAGCATTTCTTGAACCGCAGGCGCTAGTGTTGACGTTGCACTGTTTCTGGGATTTCGGGCCGAAGGTCCAGTAATTTACATAGCCCAGCCCATCGGGCTGGGTATACAAGCTTGAGTAGGTTAAGTGCCAACGGCCCGCCGGTTTGCGTGCAAACCGGCGGGCCGTTTGCCCTTTGTTTTTCTCGCGAATTGCGTACCCAGCCCTTCAGGCTTGGCTAGGTAAACGGGCAGGGCTTCGCCCCTAAAACCAATATCGCAACATCAAACTAACGCCTGCGGTTCAAGAGTCTCCCTGCTTGCAACTTGATTGCAACTCCACCCTGCACAACCCGCTTAATCGTCCGCACTTAACGGCACAATCGATTTTGGCGGCAGTCTTTCACGAAAGCTAGATTTCTATTGCTAGCACGCCGATACCTTCTGTCACACCAATGAATGCTAGCTTAGCGAGCAGAGATGAGCTGACTGGGCTACTTAGTCGAGCTCCGATGGCTCTTGGCTTCTGTTCCATTTGTACTACACCCAACCCCACAGCGGATTGAAGGTGTGGGCTAGCGTGAAGTGGTTCATGAACTGACTGTTCATCAGGATGACGACGGTCAGGGACTGTAGGTTGAAGCATGTAGAAGTAACTTGCCAATGGACACGCTGCGTTAGGAGGATGCAGCCCGTGTTTGATTCGGCAAGTCCGCGTTCCCCTTTACCTTGATTGAACCGTCATGTCCGACCTCGACAACAACTTGGACGATCTGATTGAAATTCCAGATGAAGATCTGAAAGTCAGTTCGCACCGCCAATTTATCTCCGATGACGGACCATCGGCTCAATCTCCACTCGAAACGTACCTCCGCGAAATCAACGAGACGGGTCTCTTGAACGCAGAGATGGAACGCGAACTGGCAAGACGCATCGCCAAAGGTGACGTTGAAGCTAGAGATCATATGGTCCGCGCCAACCTGCGACTGGTCGTTAACATCGCTCGCGGTTACGTCGGAAAAGGGCTGGGGCTTCAAGACTTGATTGAAGAAGGTAACCTCGGTCTACTTCGAGCAGTCGAAGGCTTTGATCCCGACATGGGTACTCGCTTTAGTACCTATGCCAGCTACTGGATCAAGCAGTCCATCAAACGCGCCCTGATCAACTCCGCCAAGACCATCCGCATTCCTGCGTATATGGTCGAGCTTCTATCGAAATGGCGTCGAGCATCAGCGCGATTGACGGAAGAACTGGGACGCGGTCCGACTCAAGAAGAGGTCGGTAGAATTCTCGGCTTGCCTCGCAAGAAGTTGCCTATCATCAAGAAGGCGATCCAGATCTACAACAGTGCGCCTCAAAGCGATCAAACTGACGCAGGATGGTCACTGGGCGAGATGGTCATGGACGAGCGACTGAAGGCTCCCGATGAGGAGCTTCTAGATCACGACGTCCTCAGCACCGTTCTGGAACTGCTCGACACTCTGGATGTTCGCGAAGCAACCGTCCTCAAGATGCGTTTCGGATTGGGCGACCAACAGTCTCATACGCTCAAAGAGATCGGTTCAGAACTCGGTCTGACTCGCGAACGCGTGCGACAAATTGAAACTGAAGCGTTGGCTAAGTTGGCTCACGGCTTGAAAGATCCGAAAGAACGAGCTGGCATGGCGTAGGTTGCTAGTCGGGGCTCAGTTTTTCGACAGCTCCTGCGCTCGACATGGTTAGCACTACCTCCGCGCTTGTTGCGAAGACGGTATTATAAGAAGCTCAAAGCGGACTTGAAATCCGCTGGAGATTCAACGGATGCCTGCAACGAGGAGTGCTGAATGCGAAAGGTTACGGTCGCTGCCACACAGATGGTCGGCGGATGGGATGTCGATGCGAATATCGCTCGCGGTGAAAAGCTTGTTCGGCAAGCCGCAAAGAGCGGTGCGCAGATCATCCTGCTGCAAGAGCTGTTTGAGCGAAATTACTTTTGTCAAAAGCAGAAACCCGAGTACCTGGAGTTCGCTCAGCCGATCAGCGAGAACAAAGCTGTTCGCCATTTCACAGCAATTGCACGCGACCTTCAAGTAGTGCTGCCGATAAGCATTTTTGAGCGAGCCGGTAACTGCCTTTACAATAGCGTAGTCATTCTGGATGCCGATGGTTCGCAATTGGGCATCTATCGTAAGAGCCATATTCCCGACGGTCCCGGCTATAGCGAGAAGTATTACTTCACTCCTGGAGACACGGGCTTCAAAGTCTTTAAGACACAGTACGCAACCATTGGAGTTGGCATTTGTTGGGATCAATGGTTTCCCGAGTGTGCGCGGGCCATGGCCCTGCAAGGCGCGGAGCTGTTGTTCTATCCGACAGCCATCGGCAGCGAACCGCATGACCCCACGATCAACTCGCGCGAGCATTGGCAACGCGCTCAACAGGGGCATGCTGCAGCCAATATCGTTCCACTGATTGCCTCCAATCGAATTGGCACCGAAACTGAAGGTGACTTCTCGATCACTTTCTACGGCAGCTCATTCATCGCCGACGAAACTGGCGCGAAAGTTCAAGAGGCCAATCAAACCGATGAGGTCGTGCTGACTCATTCATTCGATCTCGATGCGGTTGCTGCCAAGCGTCGCGCGTGGGGAATTTACCGCGATCGCCGAATCGATCTGTATGGTTCGCTGCTGACCAAAGACGGTAGAACTCAACCAAAGGACGGCAGCCAGTGAGCCAAACTCTGCGCACGATTCCGCATCACGATGGCTACTATATGCCTCCAGAATGGGCTCCCCATCAACAGACTTGGATGATCTGGCCCGAGCGTACGGACAATTGGCGCCTGGGAGCTAAACCCGCTCAACGCGCCTTCACGCAAGTCATCGCTGCCATTGCGCAGTTCGAGCCAGTTTCAGTCTGCGCTTCGGCGGATCAGTACTTCAACGCAGTCGAATCGCTCGGGCATTTGAAGACAAAACATCCTATCCGCGTCGTAGAAATGTCTACCAACGATGCTTGGTGTCGCGATACGGGGCCAACATTTGTTGTCAATGCTAATGGTGGAGTTCGCGGCATCGACTGGACGTTCAACTCGTGGGGCGGTCTAGAAGGTGGCCTTTACTTTCCTTGGGACTTAGACGATCAGGTCGCGCGGAAGATTCTAGAGATCGAGCACTGTGATCGCTATCGAACTGACGGCTTCGTGTTGGAAGGAGGCGCGATTCATGTTGATGGTGAAGGCACGCTGTTGACGACTGAGGAGTGCTTGCTGAACCGAAATCGCAATCCGCATCTTGACTCACGAACCATCGAACGCGTTTTGCGAGAATACCTCGGCATTGAAAAGATACTTTGGGTTCCCGAAGGTATCTACGAAGACGAAACGGATGGCCATGTCGATAACATGGTCTGTTTCGTGAAGCCCGGTGAGGTACTGTTGGCGTGGACGGAAGATCGTTCTGACCCTCAGTACCAGCGGTGTCAGAGTGCGCTGGACTATCTCAGCCAAGCTACCGACGCTAAAGGTCGTAAGATTGTCGTACACAAATTGCCCTTGCCTGCACCGATCGTCAGTAGCGAAGAAGAAAGCGCGGATATCGATCGATCGTATCACTGTAAGCAGCGGCTTCCAGGGTCACGACTGGCCGCTTCGTACGTCAATTTCTATCTCTGCAATGGCGGACTAATCCTGCCTGCATTCGATGACCCCAACGATAGTGTCGCCGCTGCGACGCTTCAAAAGCTATTTCCAAATCATCAAGTCGTGATGGTGCCCAGTCGCGAAATTTTGCTCGGCGGCGGCAACGTGCATTGCATTACTCAGCAGCAACCCTCGGGGAAGAACTAAGGGATGAGGTTCGAGCACAGTAGGGAAACAGATTAATCCGGCTTAAGGATTCTGGGGGATTGAGGGCAAGCGTGAAGTTTCCGCTATAATCGGGCCTTCACTCGCGGTTGAATTTCCCTTCCACTGTTTTAGAAAAAGCATCCCACCATGAGAAAGTTACTGACGTACTTCTGTCTTTGTATGTGCTTGGCGCTGACCGCCTCGGCACAAGATGAAAACGCTCCGAAGAAGGCCTATCAAGACGCGGCTTCAGCCGGCGCTCGCTTCGCCATTCAAGGCGAGTATAGCGGCGATATCAAAGTTGAAGGCAGTTCGATCAAGCTTGGCGTTCAAGTGATCGCGGGCCAAAAGGACTCGCTGAAGTTTGCTGCGTACGTTGGTGGACTTCCAGGCGATGGTTGGACCGGGGACGAAGTCATTCGCGGCGAAGGCACAATCTCTGGCAACAAAGCAACGCTCAAGAGCGATATGGGCTCGGGCGAAATTGTCGATGGTGTGCTAACAATTAAACACTCCGATGATTCGGCTATAGGAACACTGAAGAAAGTCGAACGCAAGTCACCGACGTTGGGTGCGAAGCCACCAGCGGGCGCTGTCGTACTGTTCGACGGAACGACGGCCGATAAGTTCACCGGTGGTCGCATGTCCGAAGATAAGTTGCTGATGGAAGGTGTGACCAGCAAGGACACATTCCAGAACTTTGAATTGCACCTTGAGTTTCGCTTGGCCTTCATGCCCAACGCGCAAGGGCAAGCTCGCAGCAACAGCGGTTGTTATCTGCAAGGCCGCTACGAAGTACAAATTCTAGACTCGTTTGGCTTAGAAGGCTTGGACAACGAGTGCGGCGGAATCTACAAGGCCAGTAAGCCTGAATTGAATATGTGCTTTCCGCCGTTGAGCTGGCAGACTTACGACATTGAATTTCAAGCTGCTAAGTTCGATGCCGATGGCAAGAAGACGAGCAACGCTAAGGTTACTGTTAAACACAACGGTGTCGTCATCCATCGCAATCGCGAACTACCTACCGGTACACCTGGTGGACCTTTGGCCAAAGAAGGCTCCGAGCCTGGTCCGCTGTTTCTTCAAGACCACGGCGATCCTCTACGCTTCCGAAACATTTGGGTAAAACCGCTGTAGTCACCTGGCTTGATTAGGATGTAGGTCGATGACAAGACCAGCCGCAACCCGTTAGCGTCCGGTTTTCGCCGCATTGACTGTGTATAATTTTCCGAGAACTTTCGAGAGCTTCTTTAGCTTTCGAAAGTTCTTTTTTTGAAATGATGAATAAAAGTGACCCACGAATGCATCTTCCTTTCGGTCGCATAGATCGACTCTTTTCACAATCAACCTTTCTGCATCTCTAAACCGATGGACTCAAGCTTTCCCCCTACGAAACGCCGCCGTTGGCAAAGTGCCGCTTTGGTTCTTGTAGGGATATTCTTGTTTAGCTTGGCAACTCATCTCGCTTTTTCCACGCCTGTTTTTGACAGAGCGGCTAGGTTCGTTGATGGGGAAGGCATGACGGCAGTCGTCACAGGCCTTCCACCTACTTCAAGCACTCGGCGAAACCTAGTATTGAAGCTCGCGGACGGGACCATCATCCAGCGAGAGTCTTCGATTTCTACCGGTACGCTCGCTAGCTACCCCACGGAACAAAAGAGGTTAATCTTCACGCGACTTACTGAAGGTACCGCTCTGTATCCGACCTATCCGTATCGATACTCGCTTGTACCCTACGATCACGACGAAAAGGCAGACTCGCCTACATTCGAATTCCCCGTAGCTCCGACCTGGATCACCGAATCGATCTTTGTTGGATCGGACGCAGCCAAGGTCTATTCGATTGACGCTTCAAGTGGAGTTCGATCCGAACTCGTACATCAATTCACGGGACTCGATCCTAGAATCCTCCGAATGGCCTCTAGGAGATTTGTTTGCGTTAATCCCGCCGTGCCGAGCGCGACTCGCGTCAATGGTCAAACGCAATTTGCGAGTCTGCTAGAAGTTGATGCCAATGGACAACTTAAGTCAGTTTGGAACAGCGAACTGTATGACGAGTTCTCCATCGAGTTGTTCGATGGAAAGCTCTTCTATGTTAACCCCGAAGCTAAGTCTGTCGTTAGCCTGGATCCGCAGAATCTAACAATCATCGCTGAGCACAGCTTGCCAAGCGAGATGTTAGATCGGATTGCAGAATGGCAAAGGTCTCAGCGCGGAACGTGTAACATTTCGATTCGCGAACGAGTTTTGACCTTTATGTTTCCAGACTACGAGCACTGCCAATATCTGCTGCCTGAGATGACACGTATTCCCACCGTCGACAAGTTTACGTTCGCAGTACCCATCCAAGGGCATGATGATTTGCTTGGTTTTGGCGTCTATGAGCGACAATTTGCGATCGTTAAGGTTATGGATCTCAAGACGATGAAAGAGAAATGGAGTTGGAGGGTTGGCAAGATTGATGGATTTCAGCAGAAAGACGGAAAGTTCGTATTCACCACCCCGCAGTTTGGCATTACTGCAGATGTGTTAGATGTCCGAGCTGGCAACGTGCTCTTTCACAGTGTTCCGTATAAGTCGCTGGTTTGGCTGCTTCCGCTCGTGGTACTGGGTAGCACTCTGTGGAGCTGGCAAGTTGTTCGATGGAGCCAACGAGCGGAAGTTGCGGGCTGGGCCGTGGCTGCTCTACTGTCGCTGCTGTATCTGAGTGTACTACTAACGCACTTGACCTTTTGGAAATACTATCAGCAACCCATCGTCATTCACCAATACGTGCAGGGCTACTTTATAGCCGCACTGTGTGTGTCTTACGCATGGATTGTCTGGGGGAAAGGAGGATGGTTCGTTCGCAGCTTGCCTTGGTTCACAACTGTAGTGTTGCTGATTCTGCTTGCCCGTTGGATGCTCAACGAGCTATCCGTCGCGGTGGAAGCGGTGGTTTCAACATTGCTTGTTAGCATTTCTTCACTGCCGGTGTTTGTCGGATTGCGATGGTGGGGGGTGGGCAAGGGCGAAAGTGCTGAAGCAGCGCCTAAAGTCGCTTGGCGGCTACCGATGCGGGATCTGTTTATCATCAGTACAGTCGCGGCCATACTCCTAGCCGCTGCGTTGCCACTAACGAAGGGACTGCGATTGTCGATACCAGCGCCTCAATTCTTATCCGAGAGCCTAAGTGCAGTAGGCTTGATGCTGCTAGGGTTTTGCTGGGCGACTGTGTGTTGCTTCAAGCGATGGAATACTGGCGCGTTAGTTGCGATACTGTTATTGGCTGCGTTGATCACCGTCGAGGCGCTTTATGAGTTCGCCACAGGTGAGCCTTTGTTTGTACAACGCGAGCATTTCACAATGGTGCTTTTGCGCATATTCGGCTCGGCCGTGCTTTTGTTTTTGATATTACTGAATTGTTGTTTGGGCGCTTCTGGTAGGTCAAACTCCTGCCGGGTTTGACCACGTTAGACTACGCTACTGTTCAATCTCGCATCACGATCAACCTGTCCTCGGTCGAGTTTCTTCCGCACTGCTGATTCTGACGTGGTTGGCTAGTTCACCCGGTTCCTTCCGGCAGATAAGAACCTACCCAACTAACTCGTCATGCTGCATCGCGTCGCTGTTCAAACTTGCGTAACGATATCGGCTGTTCGTTATGTGGTGCGGCAATCGAGTGATTTTCGAAAGCTCGCTTAATTCTACGCAGCCACTCTTGCTTGACCGAACCTTGCTTGTTCGGAATCGTTTTCACCGAGAGCTTCAGTATGACAATTGGCGAGCCTAAATTCTCAATACTGGGCTCGGAAGGTTTGTCCAAAAGCCATGGAGCAACTTTTTCGTCGCTTGCGAGTTGCGCCGAAACTTCGTTGAGTAGCTCTAAGACCTTTTCCAGGTCTTCGTTATGGTTGATGCCAACTTCGCAAACGGCGCGAGACCACCCGTGCGTTTCGTTGCTGACACTGTTGATTGTTCCATTGGGAATAAAATGAACGATGCCTCCACTATCGCGAAGGACGGTCATTCGCAGAGTGATGCGTTCAACATGGCCGGTGACTCCACCAATTCGAATGGTGTCGTTGAGCATGTATTGATTTTCGAGAAGCATCACGAAACCATAGAAGTAGTCTTTGATGAGGTTTTGAGCACCAAAGGCAACGGCCAAACCGATCACGGCCACACCGCCCATCAACACGGTGATGTTGCATCCCAACTCCTCCAGGATCATCAGCGATCCAGTGATGAAGACACCGACGCTAGCCGCGTTTTGGAACACTCCGACCAATGTTTTTGCACGATTTTCGCGTTCCGCTCGCGATCCCCGCATCGACCCTTTGGAGACTAACTGAACCGATCGGTTAGCCAACATCTGAGCAACGCGATTGACAATCAGCATCCCCAGGAAGATCATGGCCAAACGAGGTCCATGTTCGAGCAGCCACTGCAAAATGTTACGAAGCGTGTACGGATTCTTTAATTCGGCAACATGTTGCTCCGAAGCAACCGCCTCTTGACGCTTCTTCTCAGCTTCGTGAAGAGCAATGATATGCTCCGACTGAAGGCTGCCTAACTCCGCACGGTGGTCGATCAAGCGCTCGATGATTTCGGTGACTTCGGATCGAGCTTGAATCAGGCGATGGTTAGCACTCGCGATGGCATTCTTAAGCGTCGCTATTTCCGCAGCGTTGGGCTCTTCGGATTGCAGCTTGGTGAGCTCAGTACCCAATTCCTGTCCAGCAGCATTGGCCAAGTCGACCTTCTTCTTAGCGATGTTCAGCTCTTTTTGCTCCTGAGCGATCAAGAGTTGAAGATCTTTAAGTCGAGCTTCGATCGAACGCGTCTCTTCTTGCGCTTCCTCTAGCTCAGCTTCTTTCTTCTCCGCCTCTTCACGAGCCAACTTCAGCTCGACGTCATCCTCCTCTTCGGATTCGCTCGCTTCGTCGGACATCTCTTCATCAGAATTTCCTGAGTCCGATGAATCATTCGAAGAGTCCGAACCTTCGTCTGAATTGTCCTTGGAGTCGTTGCGTTGGTTGTCGTCGCGATCGGAGTCGCCGTGACGGCGATTGTCGCCTTCTTGTCCGTCGGACTCTTTCTCCTCGGGCTCGGGGCCATCGGTCAGGATGTTGAGTGCCTTCTGGTCGCGTTGGAATTTATGCTTGAGCGTGTTGAGCTGCTCTTTGAGCGTCTTGCGGTCCTCAATGGCCAAATCGAAGCGGTCCTTGGCCAGCTTCCAAAACTTGGAGATTGATTCTACGTGGGACTCCAGTTCACTTCGCTGATCGTCGGTAATGTTGGGATCGTTAGCGGCTCTTTCCCAACTCTCTTTGGCTTCGTCGAGCTTCCCGTCCAGGTCGCGGAAATCACGTTCGGCAACGGAGTATTCACTTTCAGGATTATCAAGTTCGGTTTCAAGCTGCTTTATCTGCTGCTGGTCGCCTTCGATGGCTTCGGTGAGTTCCGCGATTCGTTCAGCATCGGAGACACGATCGTCGTCATTGGCTGCGTTCGGGTCGCTCTCACTGGACGAACCTGCACGAGACGATTCCGCATTGGCATCGCTACCGGGCTGCGCATCGGTTGGTTGGGGTTCGACTGCTTGGGGCTCTGTCGGCTCAGTCTGTGCAGGATCGACGACTGCCGGCTCTGTAGTTGATTGTGGCTCTGTAGTTGATTGAGGCTCAGTGGGCTCGTTAGGCTCAGACGGTAGTTGCGCGTTAGCTGCGACTGGATCGACGAGAACTGCTTCGCCTTGGTGAGCGGCGAGCAAAGAAGTCGTTGCGGCGATTGCTAAGGCAAATGCGGAAAAAGTGAGTCGTTTCATGATGAGCTCCTCCTGAACCCTAATGCGAGCATTGGCAATTCGTGCCATCGCGTGGATAATAGCGGTTGCGTGAATGGAATTCCACCGGAGTTTTGTTCACGTTTTCATTGAGTTTCTTACGCTAGCATGCGACCGTTGACTTGCCTCAGACAAAAATCATTGATGACGTAAACCAAGCCGCCCAAGCGTTACGCGAGGGGCTGATCGTAGCCTTTCCAACGGAAACGGTTTACGGCTTGGGAATTGATGCGACGAGCGATCAAGCTGCGCGGCGTCTTTTTGAGGCTAAAGGGCGGCCTTCGGACAATCCACTGATCGTTCACTTAGCCGATGTCCAACGTTGGCCGCTCGCCGCCGCTTCGATGCCCGACAGCGCAATCGAGTTGCTGCGGAGGTTCGCACCTGGGCCGCTTACGGTGGTTGTTCCTCGGTCTCCTAAGATCTCTTCGTTGGTCACAGCAAGTCTAGAGACGGTTGGCATTCGCATTCCCAGTCATCCTCAAGCTCGGCAGATGCTGGATCTTTGTGGCCGACCGATAGCGGCTCCGTCTGCCAATCGATCGGGCCGGCCCAGTTGCACAACTTGGCAAGCGGTGCTCGAAGATATGGACGGACGGATCGACTACATTTTGCGCGGCGATGTCTGTGATGTTGGGCTTGAATCCACCGTAGTCGATTGCACCAATGATCCGCCTGTCGTTCTGCGAGCTGGTCGCGTAACGCTACAGCAGATTCGCGAAGTCTTTCCAGGTACGGTGTTCGCGAGAGAACTCGCCGAGCAAGATCAATTGATCAAAGCCAGTCCCGGTACGCGTCACGCTCATTATCAACCCAAAGCAACAATCGAGCTTTTTGAGTCGCTCAGTTATCTCAATGAAATTCCGTTAGCCAAGCGAGCCGAATCGGCAGTAGCTTGCTTGTCTATTAAGGCCGCTTCACCAGAGGCTGGCCGTTCGAGTTTTGCCGGATTTGCAATGCACGCGAGCTTCGATTCTCTAGAGGCCTACGGCAAGCTGTTCTACGAATTTCTTCGCGAAGCCGATCGCCGTGGGCTGAAATGCATCTACTTACAGCTAGTCGCCGATTGCGAACAAAGTCACGCATTGCGAGACCGACTCTTACGCGCCGCTGGACGATCTTAACTCGACAAGGTTGTTTCCTTACTTGCCTTTTGGTAACCCAAACGCAAGGGTGAAAATACGTTGATCGCGAAGACCCAGCGCGACCCAATAGTTCACACCAATGATGATCGGAAAGATAAAGGAATCGCTGATGCGAACATGTGTGGCGATAGCGCCGCCAAGATAAGCGGTGATAAGAATCGCCCCGATAAACGCAGTGCGAGGGATCAAGAACATGACAGCGATGATCACTTCCACGATGCCAATGTTGAACATTACCGCTTCGGACCATCCGAGTTTCTCGAACATCTCGGCTTTACCTTCGAAGGTTGAAAACTTACCCACCGAACTAAACAGCATGAAAGCCGTTAATAGTCCGCTAAGGACCCAACCAACGATTTTCCCGGTTGAGCGACTGGGTTGAGCTTCTGACATTGCCTATTTCCTATAGAGAGTATGATCAAGTTGCAGAATAGTCGAACTTCAATCGTTGAAATCGACCATGCTTGATTAGTTTAACAAATTTGTTGGGTAATGGTCCCCGGACGTCGACCTGGGCGGGGTGCGCGGGCGTCCCGCCCGCTCTTTGTTTTCCGGTGCACAAACGTCTCGCCACGCGACTCTCCCTCGAATAAGTTACTTCTCTAAACGGTAGCGTACAGCGCGCGCTAGAGTTCAATAATCGTGCCCTCACAGGCCATCGAGATGCTGAAGATTTTTGGCAATTCTCTGGTTGATTTGCATCAGCTCAGAAGATGGGGGTAAGAAAATGCTGACTCGCAATGGAGTAACATTCTGGAAAACGAAATTCTCACGCGAAGGCGCAAAGCACGCAAAGGAATGACGAAAGTACTTCTAAGCGAGTCAGAAGAGAAACGACATCTTCGTACCCCCATTTTCTTACCACCAACGTAGGTCCGATTGCTGAATGCTCAAGAACAATCGGCAAAAGTGTGAGGGCAGGAGAATGGACTAAAGGTTGTTCTTCCTTTGCGTGCTTCGCGTCTTCGCGTGAGGCCTAGTTTGGACGGCCTAGTTTTGACGGCCTGGTTTTTGACGCCTTGTTATTGCAGCCCAATTTTCGGCATTGCCATTCGTAATACTCTTCTGCGCATTCTATTGCCAACATTTATTGCTTCGGTCGGCCCATTTTGGCCCTCACCGCTTATGGCTCGCACCACTCGCCACGCGACTCTAGTATGTTCCCAACGTTGCTGATCGTGGTCTATTCTTGACACAGCAATGTAACGAATGCTGGGAAGCTCTGGCCGGGCATCCCAGCGCCGGTTGGCAGAT
>CAUJKA010000029.1 GCA_963204965.1 Planctomycetota bacterium
GACAGAACGCGTTCGGCCAATCTCCGTGAGGCAAGTATTCCGATGGTTGGCTTTGGAACACAAGCCGTTGATGCACGATTGTCAGGCGAATTAGACTTGGTGGTCGTTAATGGACACTTAGATGACTTTGCGTTTAAGTCGCAAGCCTTCGAAATGCCAACGCAGTACTTTCGCAGCGCTGGTGGAAGGTTCACTGAGATCACTGATTCGTTAGGTGGCTATTTTCAAGGTCGCTATCGAGGGCGCGGAATGGCTCGGTTAGATTGGAACAACGATGGGCTTGATGATTTGGCGATTTCTCACTTAGATAGTCCAGCCGCTTTACTCGAAAATCGCACTCAAGAAGTGGGAAGCTACTTCTCTATTGAGCTGCAAGGTACGACGTCGAGCCGCGATGCGGTGGGAGCGACAATTGAACTTCAGATCGGTAAAACTCGACGGACTCAAGCTTTGACTGCCGGTGATGGTTATCAGTCTAGCAACCAGCATCGACTGGTATTTGGATTGGGCAGCGCAAAGGTAATTGATCTTGTGCGTGTGAATTGGCCCAGTGGCGCGACGGAGCAGCATCAACAATTGACGCCAGGAAAGTGGATTGGCATTGAAGGAATCGGCTTGTTTAGCCAACCCTAGGTGGTAGCAAGGTAGCCACCGCTGCCAAGCGGTGGGTTTAGCGATTTTGGACTTTCGCGACGCTCCATTCTTCGGATTCTCGTGCTCCTAGTCGTGTTCAGTCGAAGACGGTGGTTGTGCTCGACTCCGATCTTTCGAGTACGATTACGAGCACCATTTCATTGAGCAGGAGCACGATTTCTTGACCATGTCTTCCAAAAAATTGCAACTTCTAAATCTGGTGACGGTGGCTACTAATGGCAACAAAAAAAGCACCGTCCGAGTGGACAGTGCTTTGATTGATGTGTGACGTAACAACTTGAACTGAAACGGGCAGGACGCCCGGGCACCGAGGTCGTGTACCCTAGGTTTTAGGTTTCCCTGATCCGCCTATCGGTTCCATTTTGATGCTGCCTGGATTTGCTCCAGAAGCTTCATTGAACTTGGGATCGGCCTTAGGATCTTTACGACTATTGCAGCCTGCTACCAAAGCAACGCAGACAACCATCATCGTAACGAACAATGTCGAAAGTCTCTTCATAGATGTTTTACTCCTAGTTTCTTGGGTCGGCGGTTACCAAACCATCGGCGATTGCATTCAGTCGCAGATAAGTTCCGTAATCGATGTTTTCCGAGATGAACGCAACGCTACCGTCTGCAGAGAGTGCGTTGATACCGTTACCGGCGTGAGTGCTGGACGCACCTGGCCAATCGCAATTGATACCCCAAGCAGTTAAGTACGAAGGGGTGAAAGCGTTTGGACCGGCTCGGAACCAACCTGCCCCGGACCTCGCTGAACCGTCAGGATTGACAGTGCGTGCTCCACCACCTTCATTGCCGCCCCAACCTGCAAAGGCTGTAGCAACAAAAGCACTACAGAAGACCTTCCAATCGCGAGGCGTACGCAGAGCCCCTGTTCCCGTGGTGTTGAATCCACCGCCATAGTAGCCTGCGGTATCCTTTTCGGCCACGATGATCGTGTTCGATGTACCGTCGGTAATTTTTGACAGTGTGGTGTATTGGCGAACAGTGAATGCACCGGAGAGTTCAGAGGGGCGACCTGGCTGGAATCCAAACGAGTTCCAAGGTGCGTTATTGCCATCGACAACAGCGGTTTCCCACCAGTGATAGCCTTCACTACCGGCATAACATGTCGGTGTGATGTTCTCGTGGGTTTCATAGACTTCTTTGTAGGATCCATCCGAAGGACACGCGAGGAAAGGCACTTTGGTGCTAATCAATCGCTGACCCGTAGTTGGATCTGTCTGAGCCCAAATAGGAAGTTGATGATTGATCTTGTCGTAAAGCGGTCCTTGCTCAGCATAGGGCAGGATGGAAACAAGCCAAGTTGTGTGGTAGGGCAGCGTGTAGTTAGGTCTGCCCGGCCCATAAGTGGCTTGAGTTGGGAACGACTTGAAAGCGCTCTCGTAGTTGAGCAGTCCAAGTCCAATTTGTCGCGCGTTGTTGGAACACGCCATTCTGCGCGCAGCTTCACGAGCGGCTTGAACTGCCGGAAGCAGCAGTCCAACAAGAATTCCGATGATTGCAATTACCACCAACAATTCGACAAGCGTGAACGCTGACCTGAAATAGGTCTTTTTCATAGATACCTCCTCGGGAGATTGAGAAAAAAGGATTCCACGAAGACAAGATCGGCAGGGATACAGTACCTGCGACATTCTTTCCAATATCGCAATGTAAAACTATCTCCCTTCAAAGTCAAGTTAAAGGGTGTTAATCTCGAATAATTTGGAGGTTTGGGTTGTTTTGGCGAAAAATGACGGGTTTTACTTACGGCGCCTGGGATCTCAGATTCCGAGTAAGGGGTTCTCTAATCCACGTTTCCTCCGATAATTTGACTCTCAATAGTCCAAGGATAGATACCACTAGGAGCCACTATGACCACTCAACTGATTCGCGCTCGCAACGGCGAAATAACCCCGGAAATGCAATTTGTTGCCCAGCGCGAGCAGCTAGCACCAGAGAAGGTTCGTGAAGAAATAGCCGCTGGTCGAATGGTAATTCCCGCCAACAAAGTTCACTTGGCTGCTCGACTGGAACCGATGTGCATTGGCATCGCCGCAAGATGCAAGATCAATGCCAACATCGGTAACAGCGCAGTCACTAGCAATGCAGGTGAAGAGTTAGATAAGCTGCACACAGCCGTCCATCACGGCGCCGATACAGTGATGGATTTGTCCACCGGCAAAGACATCGACAACATCCGCGTAAAGATCATCGAAGCATCGCCCGTTCCGATCGGTACAGTGCCCATTTATCAAATGCTGGAGGAACTGGGTGGCAACATCGAAGACATGCGTGCTCAACATTTCCTGGACATGGTCGAGCATCAAGCTAAACAGGGTGTCGACTACATGACGATCCACTGCGGTGTCAAGCTCGAGCACTTGCATCTCACCACCAAGCGAGTCACGGGAATCGTTAGTCGCGGTGGATCTCTGATCGCGAAGTGGATGGTGGCGCATCGCAAACAGAATCCGCTCTACGAAGCCTTTGATGATCTTTGCGATATTATGCGCCAATACGATGTGACTTGGTCATTGGGTGATGGCTTGCGTCCAGGATCAATTGCTGACGCATCGGATGAAGCTCAATTTGCGGAGCTCGACGTGTTGGGTGAATTGACCAAGCGTGGTCAAGACAACGGGACTCAAGTGATGGTAGAAGGCCCCGGGCACATTCCAATGCACCAAATTCAAATGAACATCGAGCGGCAAATTGCGGTTTGCAATGGCGCACCGTTCTACGTTTTGGGGCCATTAGTAACAGACATCGCTCCAGGTTACGATCATATCACTAGCGCGATTGGTGCAGCCATGGCTGGATGGCACGGCGCAGCGATGTTGTGTTACGTGACACCTAAAGAGCATCTAGGGCTTCCGAACGAAGAGGACGTCAAGCA
>CAUJKA010000030.1 GCA_963204965.1 Planctomycetota bacterium
CTCGAAGCCGCTGCTTCGTTGCAGATCAGTACCGGTGCGCAGGCCATGCTCATTCTGACCGATGGTTCGATGGACTGGGAAAAGGTCCGACAGACCGTTCCTGCAGTCATCGACGAGATCATCGTTGCGGCAGATTCTGCTGAAGATCTTAAGGGTGCCGAGGCTGCGGGACTGACTCCCCTGCCCCTCCACAAAGAAAAATCGCCGTTGCTCGAGCGATTGCAACACGCGTTGCTCGAGGCTGTGGCGGATGGATTGGTTCGAGCCGACGAAGATGTGGTGGCCATCTATTGTGGCTTCGAGCACCAAAAGCTGGATTCGATCAGCCATATTCGTCTCGACGATCGACTGCGAAGGTTGACTTCCCGAGACTTGCAACGTTTGGAAAGCAGCGTACCGCTCAAAAGCCTAAAGACCGTCATTGATTTGGCCGCGCAGATTGGCCGCGAAGGACGTGAGGGCAAGAAGGTCGGAGCACTGTTTGTCATCGGCGACACCCGACAGGTGCTCAAGCACTGCAAAGATTCGGGCTTCGATCCGCTTCGAGGCTACAAGCGCGAGATGCGCAATCTGAGCGACCCGAAAGTTCGCGAAGACCTGAAAGAAATCTCTCAAATGGATGGCGCGTTCGTAATTGCTCCTGATGGAGTTGTTGAGAAGAGTCGCCAGATTTTGGAAGTGGCTCACGCAAACTTGACTCTGTCCAAAGGGTTGGGCTCACGACATTGGGCAGCCGCTGCCATTTCGCAAATCACGAACGCTATCGCTATCGTTGTTAGCCAATCTACCGGAACGGTTCGCATTTTCCAAAATGGCGATAACGTACTTCGCATTGAACCGATGGACAACAACGTGAAGTGGCAGGAGTTCAACTACGAACCGCCACCAGCGAGTCCAGAAGAGTGATTAGCAGGCGTGAGGCTTGAGCCTAAAACCTAAAGCCTAAAGCCTAAAAAGGGGTGTGCTTAAGATGGATCGATCGCTGATTGACGAATATGTTGCCGGTGGAGAGAAGCTGAAGTCGGCTTATGCGGGTTTGAGTCTCGAACAATTAATGGCACACCCTGTTCCCAACACATGGTCGTTGCATCAGATCGCAGTGCACATGATGGATAGCGACTTGATCGGCAGCGATCGCATGAAACGGATCGCTTGCATGGACAAGCCGCTGCTAATTGGTTACGACGAAACTGGCTTTAGCAATCTACCCGGCTCAGTCGATATCGACGCGATGGAAGCAATCGATGTCTTTGCTCGTAATCGAGTCTTGACTGGCAAGATACTCTACAAGTTGCCCGGCGAATCCTTTCAGCGCTACGGGATTCACAGCGAAAAAGGCAAGGTGACCTTGGAGGAGATGGTCAAGGGCTACATTGAGCACTTGGCAGGCCATCTTCTGTGGGTCGAAAAGAAACGAGCCATGGTTTAGTGCTTGTTCAACGTAATCAATTACGTTGAACGTAGTGGAATTCGCCAGAATTCCTGTTGCTTCTTTACCCGTGCTGTCGGAATACTGGCGAATCCCACTACGAACCGTATTCGCAGATCAGTTCTTCGATCTGAGTGGCGCTGATGCCAATGGGTAAGACTTCGATAGCACCGAATTTGCCAGCCGCGTCGGGCAGCACCATGCTTGGCTTGCGAGCGACAAAGGTCAAAGTGTGTTGCGTTTTGAAAAATGGTTGGCCTGTTTCACCCGAGTCGGCGTCGATGCCAGTAGGTATGTCGATCGCAACTTTAGCTGCCGGTGACTGATTAGCTGCTGCGATCCATGAAGCTAGCGGTTCACGCGGGTTTCCATTTGCTCCCGTGCCTAGCATCGCGTCTATGATCAGCTCGGCGTCTGCGATGAGTGGTATGGCTTGGTGCCAAGAGGTCGCATCAAGGATTCGCAAGGAAGTGCATTTGCCATTCAAAAGAATCTGACAATTGCGTAGGTTATCGCTCGATAGTTTTTCTAGAGGCCCTTGTACGAAACAGACACAGGGCCAGCCTAGTGTTCCAAGATGCCTCGCTAGGACCACTCCATCGCCGCCATTGTTTCCCGAACCGCACAGGATCACCGTTGTGGGGCGATTGGGAAATCGATCAACAATCCAACGAGCACAGTTAGAAGCTGCGTTTTCCATCAATACAAGCGATTCCATCCCGAAATGTTCGATAGCTCGCCGGTCAACGTTGCGAATGGCGGCAGTCGAAAGCACCATTTTTCGAAGAATTTCCCAGTGGTTACGCAACTGTTAGCCTCAATATTCTGTATGGATTGCCCTGCTGAGTTCTGCAATCTTGGCTACAATATCCGCAGTTAAAATCCGTAGTGTCGCTTTGGAAATGTAGTATCACATTTCCAATTTGGCACTTCGGTGTTTGCAACCTACTCAACTCTTCGAATCTTGCAGCGATCATGCCACTGTACGAGTATCAATGCCCAAAGTGTAACCGACAGGTTGAAATCTTGGTACGAAACTTGGAAGAGAAACCTGCCTGTCCCGAATGTGGCGCCAAGAACTTGCAGCGACAACTAAGCGTTGCAGCGGCTCCATCTATCGGAGGAAAGTCGTTGCCCGTATCGCATCAAGGCGGCGGCTGTGGTCGTCCTCAGTGCGGAAGCGGCAAATGCATGTTTGAGTAAGGCTTCTGATTTCCAACGTCACAATTCACACTTCCAACTTCATCCTCCTGCCCTCATTCCTCTCCTCGCATCTTAGGTAACCACCTTCATGAGACTCCGCAACTTAGCCCTATTGTCGGCTGCGATCTTCCTTCTCAATTCATCGTCTGCCGTAAACGGCCAATCAACAGCCAACCAACTGACCCGTGCCGAAGAGATCAGCGGATGGCAATTGTTGTTTGATGGCAAGTCAGCCGATAAATTCCGCAACTACAAAAAAGAGACCATCAACGACGGATGGAAGATCGACGACGGAGCGCTAACGCGGGCTGCGGGTGGTGCTGGCGATATCATCACCAAAGACAAGTACAAGAACTTTGAACTCTCGCTGGAGTACAAGATCGCTCCAGAAGGCAATAGCGGACTAATGTTCCATGTCGACGAGAGCGAAGGAGCGCCTTGGGTAACTGGCCCAGAAATTCAGGTCCAAGACAATGCCAAAGGCCATGATCCGCAATTGTCTGGCTGGCTGTATCAAATGTACCAGCCTGGCAAAGAGGGCGACAAGATTCTGGATGCCACTCGACCAGCTGGGAATTGGAATCAGATCTACTTGAAGATCTCGCCTCAGTCCTGTGAAGTCTGCATGAACGGCGTTCGATACTACTCGTTTCGCTTAGGCGACAAGGGATGGAATGATCGCCTAGCCAAGAGCAAGTTCGCTCAGATGGCCAAGTTCGGCAAGCTTGGCGAAGGCCACATCTGTCTTCAAGATCACGGCGATCAAGTTGCGTATCGCAATATTAAGATTCGCAAACTCAATGACGATGGCTCTCTTCCGAAAGCTCCCGTCGACGGCAAGCTGAATGTTGTTGCTAAGCCTGCTTTCCCCAATCTCAAGTGGGAAGGATACGAACCAATTGATGACAATGGCAACGTCGCTAAGCAATTGCGCATCCTCGAACTGACCTATGCAAAAGGCGTTCCACACCGATTGTTCGCCGCGGCTCAAAACGGTGTCGTCTACACACTCGAGAATAAGCCTGAAGTCGAACAGGCATCCGTAGTGCTGGACATTCGCGAGAAGGTCAGCAAGTGGTGGATTAACGGCGGCACCAACGAGCAAGGGCTTTTGGGATTGGCCATGCACCCGAAGTTCAAAGAGAACGGCCAGTTCTTCGTTTGTTACACACTTCTCTCGGATGATCGCACTGTTGTCTCTCGATTTAAGACGTTGAAGGATAACCCACTCAAGGCTGACCCAGCTTCGGAAGAGGTGATCTTTGAAGTGGCTCAGCCCTTTAAGAATCACAATGGTGGAGCGATTGAATTTGGTCCAGACGGATTTCTTTATATCGCTATGGGCGATGGTGGCTTCCGAAACGATCCACATGCCAATGGTGAAAACTTGGAATCGAATCTTGGAAAGATCCTTCGCATCGACATCGATGGCGCTGCCGACGGAAAGAAGTATCGCATTCCATCGGACAACCCATTCTTAAGCGTCTCAGGTGCTAAGCCTGAAATCTTTGCATTAGGCCTGCGAAATCCTTGGCGAATTGCTTTTGACAAAGCGACTGGCAAACTCTGGTGCGGTGATGTTGGCCAGGAGTTATGGGAAGAGATCGACATCATCGAAAAGGGCGGTAACTACGGTTGGAGCAGCCGCGAAGGCAGCAAGCCGTTTTGGAATCGCAACTCCAACGAGAAGTTTCCACCGAAGGAACCTGTATGGGAGTATGACCACGGTGTTGGTAAGAGTATCACTGGTGGCCGCGTCTATCGAAGCTCACGAGTCCCACAGCTAAACGGCAAGTACTTGTACGCTGACTATGTAAGTGGAGGCGTGTGGGCTCTTACTTATGACCAGACTGCCGGCAAAGCGACTCGCAATGAAGAGATCACCGCTGGCGGTATTCCAGTTCTGGCTTTCGGTGAAGACGAAAGTGGCGAAGTTTACTACGCAACCGACAACGGACACGCGAAGTGTATTTTTAAGTTCGAGTCGCAGTAAGGTGCTGTGGCCCCGCGAAGCTTTATCAAGTCAACAACCGCCAGCCATTCGCTGGCGGTGTTTCTAATCCGGTTTTCTAGTCAAGCTTTGTGATATTTGATTTCAATTTTGGAGAGATTCACGTGATTATTGGTGTTCCTGCAGAGATCAAGTCTGATGAGTATCGCGTGGCAATGTTGCCAGTCGGCGTTGAAGAGCTGACTTCGCGAGGCCATCAAGTGGTTGTGCAAGCAGGAGCCGGATTGGGCTCGGGCTTAGCCGACCACGCTTATTTGCAGGCTGGAGCCCACATGGTCTCCAACATTGAAGACGTTTACGCCAAGGCTCAGTTGATCGTCAAAGTGAAGGAGCCTCAACCAAACGAGTACCCGCTAATCCGCGCCGATCATACGCTCTTCACCTACTTTCACTTCGCTGCCAGCCGCGACCTGACGGACGCCATGTTGCAGTCAGGAGCGACTTGTCTGGCTTACGAAACTTTGGAAGACCAGCAAGGACGCTTGTGCTTGTTGACTCCGATGAGCGAAGTTGCTGGGCGGATGAGCATCCAAGAGGGTGCCAAGTATCTTGAGCGACCACAGATGGGTCGTGGAATACTGTTGGGTGGAGTTCCCGGTGTTGCTCCGGCGCACATTACGATCCTTGGCGGCGGTGTCGTGGGAGCCAACGCAGCCAGGATTGCGGCAGGCTTTCAAGCCGACGTAGCTATTTTGGACGTGAACATGGATCGACTTCGTTATCTTGACGATGTGATGCCACCAAACGTCAACGCACTTTTTAGTGATAGACATACAATTCGCGAAGAGCTGCGATTGGCGGACTTGGTGATTGGTTCAGTCTTGATTCGGGGCGCTAAGGCACCGCATTTGGCTTCTCGTGAAGATCTCAAGTTGATGAAGCCAGGGTCGGTGATCATCGACGTGGCTATCGACCAGGGCGGTTGTTTTGAAACTAGCCGACCGACCACCCACAAAGATCCGACCTACCTTGTGGATGATGTCTTGCACTACTGCGTGACAAATATGCCAGGAGCTGTGGGGCGAACGAGCACATTTGCGTTGTGCAATGTGACTTTGCCTTGGGTATTGCGTTTGGTATCGATGGGAGTTGAACGATCGCTCAAGGAGTGCACTGCTCTTCGAACAGCGGCTAACGTCGTCAATCATCAAGTGACGAATCGTCCGGTTGCCGATACGTTCGGTCTGCCTTACGCTTCGATGGCTTAATCGACTGAATTGTTGGACTATGAATCAGCCTGCACTGAGTGCTCAATGGATCGGCGACGAGCACGGTCACTTGCGTTTGCTGGATCAGACCTTACTACCATCGCGGCAAGTCATGTTGGACTGCCGCGATGTCGAGACGGTTTGGGAAGCGATAAAAATGTTGCGTGTTCGTGGAGCGCCAGCGATCGGAATTGCTGCGGCCTACGGAGTACTGCTAGCTCGCGTCGATGGTAATTCTGCGGATGTGGCGAGCGCCGATCGACTTGCCGAACAAGTTGCCGCCTATCGCAAAGCCGCGGACTATCTTGCAACTAGCCGTCCCACGGCAGTCAACCTGTTCTGGGCACTCGATCGTATGCGACGGGTGCTCGATCGACCGATAGCTTCCATCGAATCGCTTAGGCATTCGATGTGGCAAGAAGCGGTTCGCATTCATGAAGAAGACCGGCAGATGTGCCGCGCAATCGGTCGCTTCGGGGCAGAGTTGATTCCGCAGTCGGCAACTATTCTTACTCACTGCAATGCCGGTGGATTAGCAACCAGTGAGTACGGAACTGCACTTAGCGTGATGTTCACATGTGCCGAGCAAGGCAAGAAGATCAACGTCTATGCCGACGAAACGCGACCGTTGTGGCAGGGGTCGCGACTGACTGCGTTTGAACTGCACGCGGCCGGCATTCCCACCACCGTGATTTGCGATTCGATGGCAGCGCACGTAATGCAAACGAAGAAAGTGGATGCTGTCATCGTGGGTGCCGATCGCATTACGGCTCGTGGCGATACGGCCAACAAGATTGGAACCTACGGACTCGCTGTTTCGGCGAAGTATCACGGAGTCCCATTTTACGTCGCGGCGCCTAGCAGTACTTTCGATCTTACTCTGGTAAGCGGGAAAGAGATTCCTATCGAGCAACGAGATCAGGGTGAGATCACTAAACCCTATGGAATTCCTTTGGCTCCCGAAGGAGTCAACGCTTATAATCCAGCCTTCGATGTCACGCCCGCCGAGCTAATTACGGCAATCATCACAGAGCGAGGCGTGATTAGTCCTGTAACGGAACGCGAAGTTCGATCCATGGTTGGGTCGTCTTAAATTACTCAACAATTCAGCGAGTTCACCGATGCATCTTGGTAAATATTTCTCCTGTCGGCCTTTAACCATTGTTGTATCGCTGAGTCTTCTGGCTGCGCTTGGTCATCCAGCTTGCACCATCGCACAAGAAGCTGTTGAGACGGCAAAAGTCGATCGTCTGGTACAGCCTTATCTCGATAGCAAGACTTTGGGCGGCCTTAGCGTCGGCATTCTGCATCGCGGTAAGAAGACTTTTGTTGGGTACGGTTCTTCAAAATCCGCTTCAGCGGCGAAACCAGATGAGAATACTGTGTATGAAATTGGTTCGATCACTAAAGTCTTCACCAGTTTGTTGCTTGCAGATGCGATCAATCGAGGTCTGGTGAAATTGGATCAGCCGATTACTGAGCTGTTTCCAAGCGATTTGTCTAAGCCGCATGCCAGCCTTTCAAAGATCAACTTCAAGCAGCTTTCGACACACACATCGGGACTGCCCAGGATGCCCAGCAATTTTGACTTAAGCAATGTCGACAATCCGTATGCCACGTACGATCCTCAGAAGATGTTTGAGTTCCTTCACGATCATCGACTGACGCGCGAGCCAGGAAAGAAGACCGAATACTCCAACCTAGGCGTGGGGTTGTTGGGATACTTAATTGCAAGTAAGCAGAAGACAGAATACGAGGCTCTTCTGAAAGAGAAATTGCTCGCGCCACTGCAGATGAACGACTCGGTTACAACGCTCAATGAGAAGGTCAAGCCTCGATTGGCTCAGGGGCACGATTCGGATGGTATCGATCGTGGGCCTTGGGATTTTTTATCCTTAGCCGCTGCAGGTGCCATACGCAGCACGGCCGCTGACATGCTCAAGTTTGCTGAAGCGAACTTACATCCCAGCGAGACCATGCGCGAGATGTTTGATCTGGCATGGAAAGAGCAACAGCCAGGATTAACGAAAGACGATCGAGCGATGGGGTTAGGATGGTTTATTGCCGGAGATGGTCACACACGTTTTCACAACGGACAGACCGGCGGGTATCATTCGGCCCTGTTCATCAGTCGCAAATTGGATCTGGCTGTTGTCATTTTGTCGAATACCGCGACCGGTGAAGTCGATCGACTGGCTGAGGATATCTTCAAGATGGTAGCTGGAGACCCTGTCGAACCGCGAAAGTTTGACACGGCAATCGTAGTGCCCGAAGAGGTCATGAAACGGTACGTGGGCGTTTACGAACTCGTACCGAATGTTGACTTCACAGTTAGCGTGCAGGATGGAATGTTGATGGTTGGCCTGACAGGACAGCAGACAATCCGAGTCTATCCAAAGTCTGAAACACTTTGGGAGTACAAGGTGGTCAAAGCTACAATCACCTTCCGCCAGGATAAGGAAGGTAATTGGAATGAACTAGTCCTATTCCAAAACGGCATTCGTCAGCGTGCTAAACGCAAGCCGTAGCTTTTGTCGTTCGCCCACACATGAATTGGATGCCTAGACCTATGAATCAACATCGAAGCGGCGCGACGCTGGTGTTCCTCATTGTGATGATGTTAGTCGATGTCCTGTTAACGCTAGTGATTAGCTCGAGTCGCGGATTGCCTGGCGGGATGGAAGTGGTGTTTGTGGGCTGCATTGGTGGACTCGTTTGTGGTCAGTCGATCTTTGCATTTGTTTGGAGCGGTCTGGTTGGTGGCTCATGGTTGCGTTCGTATTTTCAAGCAGTCGGACTGGCAGCACTTGCCATTTTCTTGGTGATCATGGCTACGGTCTTAGGCTCAAATCTTGGCCCCACGAACTGGACTAGGCCACTTTGCACATTGCTAATGATTCCGCTTTTCGGAATCATCGGTAGTGTTCCACTATGGGCAATACGGTACTTGTTGGGATGGCGATTGCTGTACAACTCGCAGTCTACTGAAAAGCCAAAGGCAGTTGGCGTTGAGGACATCTTGTTGCTCACTGCAACGGTGGCTGGTGCGTTGATGCTCACTCGCGCCGCAATAGTCATCATGATGTCAGAGACGGATTCCACGGATGATGCTTGGCAATCTACCATGATCGTGGCTGTGATTCTCGGAGCAATTTCAGCTCCGTTTTCCTTGGGAAGTGCGTGGCTTTTTTTTAAATCGGAAACAAGCCAAGCTCGATTCTTGAAGATGTCAGGCTTTGGATTGGCAACCTGGATATTGGCAATTGCAACCATAGGCATTCTTGCCCAAGGCGGTGGAGCCGCGGAGGCAATTGTAGCGCTGATGTTCCTGATCCTTACAGGTTTTGGGACACTTTTTTTCGGTCTGTCTTGCATAACGGCGGATGGCATCAGGCTCCATCGTCGCGGAAAGAAACCTGTTCAAACAGCCTCTACAGTTTTCGCGCCGCAGAACTCGACCGTACCAAATGATTGTTTGTCAGAAAGTAGTTTGCCTCTTATCGAGTTACCACCACGTGAGTTGCAGCCCAGGCCCGTCGCGTTAGCATCGGAAGAACCCGCTGCCACTCCATCAACTACTTCGGTGGACAATTCAATTGCCGAAGTTGCAAGCGATCCCTTTGCGGCAGATGAAGATTCCATCGAGAGCTCACAATCTGCGAATAGCTCTACCGGCAATAAAAGGCATCTAGATCGTATGCTTATTGGAGCCTTGGTTGCCACGGCTGTTTTTTTCACTGCAATCGCTCATCAAAAGGAGACTAGGGAGCAGGATCTTGTGCGGGTTCGCGAAGATTCGCTCAATTCGCTTCGCGATCAAGCTACCGAAGTCGTCGTTGAAAATGGAGATGATGTTGAGCGTTTTCGAAGCAAGCCAAACGTCGATGATTCCATCGCTGACGAACTGGATAGGTATAGTGGCTTGAAAGTAGTCGATCTGACTGGCTGTAGGAATATCACCGATCGCGGGGCGACTCAGATCGCCAAGCTGCCCAGCCTAGATCGATTGATTTTGTCTGGCACGAGTGTTTCGGATAACTTATTCGAATCCTTAATTCCCGGTGAGTTTTCGCTTAAAGAATTGGACCTTAGCAACACCAAAGTGACCGTTGCGGGCATCAAGAAGATGTTTGGAATCATTCGCTGTCAAAAGCTCTCCTTGCGTGGATTGAACCTGAGCGACGCGGATATCAAACAACTGGAATCGCTTGAGTGTAATGAATGGGATTTGCGAGACAATCCGATCTCCATCGTTCCAGCCAGAGCTAATACACTAGCGCTGGGCAAGTCCGCTATAAAATTGTCGCAACTTAATGGTTTGGCTAGTGATCTACGTGTTCTCAAGATCGATGGTATGAAGCTTGCCGATGATGAGTTCATTGCGCTATTGGATCAATTGCCATCGCTTCGTAATTTGTCTCTAACGGATACTGGGCTAACGGATAAATCGCTCGATCACATTGCCGAGATAGACATGTTGGAAACGCTAGAGATTGGGCCAGGCAACTTTACTGGCAATGCCGTCTTTCCAAAAGACTTCACTCTTTCCATGCTTAGAATCAGTCATCCAAATTTGAGCCTGGTGATTCTCAAGGCCTTGGGGCCTCAAATAAGGATGATTGACTTGAGCCATTCTGGAGTCACAGACGCCGACATAGAGTCAATTAAGAACCTACAGTACGTCTCCTATAGACTTGATCGAACCCAAGTTACTATCAAGAGCATCAAGCACCTCATGGGGCTTAATGCTCGCGAAATCTCGATTCGAGGGACAGCTATTACACCAGCGGATTTCGAACAGCTTTCTGGCGGTGCTTACTTCGCAAGGGTGATTGTCGATGAAAGTGTTTTCACCGACCGGGTAAAGAAAAAACTGCAGCGTGGTCTGCCGATAAAGTTCGAAGACAACTTGATGTTTGAATTTGACGACGGCTATTAGCTTTTTGTTGACTTGACTCGTGACGAAACTAGTTGAAGTCCCGTCTACTTGCCGCCAACCAGAACGACTTTCGAAGGCGTTCCACCGACATTGATTGTCGAAGCAATCGATAGATCGTCGAGCTTCATCAACGACACGGTGCCATCACCTGAATTTGTCAGAGCTGCCACCGTTGCGTCGGCCGAGGCCGCCACGCTGTGATGGCCGCCATGACCTTCGACTGAGGCCTTGCCAACGTCAAGTTCCTTGACAATCGCTGCGTCATCCCATTTGCCGTCGGTGTTTGCGTCCATGCGAACCACAGTCAGCTTGTTGGGTGCATCTTGATCTGCAGCGTGGTCATGAAACAAGAACGCAGTCACTTGACGATTCTTCCCACGAACTAGCTCTAGACCTGCGGGCTTGTTGTTTTCGGCCATTGGAATATTAATTGATTGCACGGCAGGTTTCTGAGTTGAGGCATCGATCCAGTTCAACATCGCATTTGCACCGCCTCCGGTCGTAAAGCAAACGTACTTGTCGAATGTCGTGAACGCTCCGGTTCTCACAGGCTTTTCGCCATCCTTACCCAGCGAAAGATGTTCGACCTTCAGATCTCCCACAGTCCACGATGCCGTTTTGGGTATCTGTAGCCAGCAGATCCCATCGGCTGGTGCGAAGAAAGCTATGTCTAGGCATGCGGTCGCACCGTGCAATCCACCGGAGGGCAGCTTGACGCTTCCCAAAGGGGTCTTGTTGCCTTTGGGTTGAATCGCGCACACGTCGACTTGACCAGCATGATCGCCTTGGCGATCAATCCATGTCGAAAAGAGAAACTTGTTTTGAACGGCAGCCAACGTAATGTGGCCTCCACCTCCGACGTGAAACGCGGCTCGTTGAGCCAGTGTGGTTGCGTTGTCCGTTTCCACAATCGTGCGCGGATCCAGTCTAGTGCAACCACCCAACTTGTCATTGGCTACGAAGAACACTCCGTCGTAGCAGTAAACGTGCGCTGGGTTTCCTTGAGCTTTGTCCAGAACTTGAGCTCGAACTGATGGTTCGGTTGGATAGCGCCAATGGAAGTGATCGCCATGCTCTTCCTTCTTCACGCCGCTGTCGACTAGCACCCAACCGCTTTGGAACTGGCCATCCTCTTCGTCGCGAACGCCAATCAGTAGATATCCCTCGGAAGATTCCATCTGTACCAACGATTGTGTTTCGGGATCTAGCTTAGGGAATCCCTTCACCTCCGAAACGGGACCTAGCTTCAACTCGGCTCCCGTGTACAGATCAGCCCACTTCAATGTGCGAGCTTGATCGTCTTGAAAGAACACGCGGCTCACTCGACGACCAAGTGACTGTGTTGTGGTTGAACTAGGTGAGCTTGACTGAGCGCTCAAATCGCTCGCCGCCATGGCTTGTATGAGTAAAGCTAAGGCGATAAAGAACATGTGAAGTGTCTGCTTCATGAGACTATTCCAATACAATTGAGGTTTGTGTGAAGTGAATAGAAGTGTTTAACGTTGCGCAATGATGAGGCTAAACCAGTGTTAATAATCGCCAACCACTTCACCGCCGTTAATGCTGTGGATGGAACGATGGAGAGTAACGTCGATCGTGTTAGCAAGAAATCTTACCGAACCATCGCCAAGACAAACATTGGCACCACCGGAGTGCATGCTTCGTGGGCCGTAAAACCCAGACCCGTGAGCCGTGATATCAGGGATTCGACTGTTGGGCGTGTTATACCCATTGGTCGACACATTGGCCGATAACGATCGTACCCATGAAAAGCCTCGTCCCGATCCATTTCCGCCAGCTCGCCAGTCCGTATGATTAGTCACAACCGGTTGGAGATCGGGATTTCGAATTGTACCAGTTGGCCAACCTGCTGAACTGCCCGTGTATCCGCCCGTCGCCGGACCTGAGGGTGAGCATCCGCTGGAGCCGTTAAGCATCTTTCGGTAGGGAAAGGGAGGTGTCTGTCCTGCTGGTAGGATCACATCCTGGCCATCACCGCGAAGCGTCTCGCTGAGAGCAACGGAATTGGAGCTGCCGTCGGTGATGTCGCGAAATCCAACTTTCGAGTTCAAATAGACGAATCCGTCAGTTCGATAGCGATCGTCGTAGAACGTACCCGTGCCACTTCCCGAACTGAACATGTAGTTGATCGCTCCAAACGTATAAGTCGCGTTGGAAAGTACAGCCGTGTAGACTTGAGGTGCGGGATCGCTAGGGCACTGAAAAATGGGAATGACGGCTGGAAAGACGTTAGATAGAGCTGGATTCGGAAAGGTGTTGGGACCAGACCCCAAGTAAGGGTTCAATCGAAAGTCGATCAGTTCCTGTAGGTTCGATTGTTCAATGAACGGCAGAATTCGTGCTTGCGCTGAGAAGCTGGTCGAGTTGCCGCCCATTGGAAAGTAGCGAAATGAGCTTTCGTAGTTGTGCATTCCCAAGCCAAGTTGCTTGAGGTTGTTTCCGCAACTCATCCGCCTTGCAGCCTCCCGAGCGGCTTGAACTGCGGGTAAAAGCAATCCAACCAAGATTCCAATAATTGCTATCACAACCAGGAGTTCAACCAGGGTGAACGCACCCCGATAGCTCGTCTTTTCTAGAGAAAACTGTGTTTTCATGATCTTTTCCTGTACTTGAGGGTTACTGCAAACTGACTTCTACCGGCCAACCAAGGATATCATCCTAACGCTCATGTGGTGCACTTGCAATATGTATGCAATTGCATATTCTGTACTTGGTTTGAAAACGGCTGGTTGTCGTTTGCAGGTTTAAGTGGCATGGCTATGTCATTTTTTTGGACCGCAGGCGCTAGCCACAGTCCGAAACGAGCGGACTGCGGCTTAGCGCCTGCGGTTCAATCTGACTGCGGCTATCGCCTTTTGCACTTAGTACTTTTGCACTTAGGAAAAACAAGATGAAAACCTGGATCAAATCTGTGCAGCTAAACGTCGCGAGCTGGATGTTAGTTACTCCGTTAATCCTCACGGGGAGCATTGGCTTCGCGGAAGAAACTTGGACTGGATTCCGCGGCAATGGCTCCAGTCAAGCGAGCGCAGCATCGTTACCCTTGAAATGGGAAATGCGCGGCAGAGTCGAAGGGGCGTGGGACATTCGATTGCCCGGATACGGACAGTCCAGCCCGGTGATTTGGAAGGATCGCATATTTGTGACCGCCGTCTCAGGAGACAACAAGGAGACGTTGCATCTTCTGGCCGTCGACGCCAAGACAGGCGAAATTCAATGGCAAAAACAACATGCGGCAACGCAAAAGGTCAAGGACAGCGATAACGTTAGCCGTGGTGCACCCACACCAGTTGTTTGCGATGAAGCAATCTACGTTGCGTTTGAAAGTGGCGATCTGTTCGCATACTCGCACACTGGCGACTTGATATGGAGTCGATCGTTCGTTGACGAGTTTGGCGAGATCAAGGGGCCGCACGGCTATTCCAGTTCACCAGTCCTTGCCGACGACTCCTTCGTAATTCAAGTGACTCACGCAGGTCCATCTTATGTCATGGCACTCAACCGAAACGACGGTTCGACGAAATGGAAAGTCGACCATCCTTCGCAAACCGGATGGAGTTCACCGATCGTTGCCAAGGTTGGAGATCGTAAGCACTTGATCGTCAACTCGTCAGGTAGCGTTCGCGCTTTTGATCTTCAAGACGGTACTCAAGTATGGTTCCTAGATGGCCTGAAGGGTAACAGCACAGCATCGCCAACCCTTTGGAATGATTGTGTTTTAATTGGCAGCGGAGGCGAACGAGAGGGAGGTGGTCCACGGGGTCGAGGCGGCGAATCGTCCACCGAATCGAGCACGTCTGCAAATACGCCTGCCAACAATGGCAACAGTCCAACTGTAGCGGCTACCACTGGTCCGCGCGGCAGTGTGCTGGTTCGCATCGATGGAAAGGGCGATGTCAAAGGTTCAAAAGTCGTTTGGGCGTCACCCAAAGTTCAAGCTGGTTATGCATCACCGCTGGTTGTTAACGATCTAGCTTTCTTCGTCAATCGAACTGGAGTCGTTCAGTGTGTGGACATGAACTCGGGAGAGGAAGTTTGGAACTACCGACTTCCAAGTGCGGTTTGGGCCAGTCCCGTAGCACACAAAGATAATGTCATCATTTTTTGTAAAGATGGCGCCGTCGTCGTGTTAGCCGCCAGTCGCGAGCAGCGCGTCGTGGCCGAGAATTCGATCTCTACCACCGATATCGTCTACGGCGTTGCTGCCTCGGAGGGAGCCTGGATTGTTCGTAAAGGCCGTGGCCTGCAAAGGATCGTAGCCTCTCCAGAATGACAAATCATAGGGGAAAATGCTGGTCAATTGTTACTGTCGCGACCGACATGACCAGTTACAATAGTCGGCTCGAAGCGTTGAGTCTTCCTGCGCCAGGTCTCCTCAGGCCAGCGATCTTCAACGCAATTGTGCTCGAATAATTCCCTGAAGGTCCCTGACGTGACGACGACTCTGCGACTATTTTTTATCGCTTTGGGCATGCTTCCAACTCTGAATACGTGGTCGCAGGAGACCAATAAGCAGAAGGAAGAAGCTCCGGCGATCGCCACGTCAGTTCCGACGGCTGCTTCCACAAAGCAGGATTCTGCTACCGGTGCAGCCACAGACGCCGCGGCAGGCGCTCAAGATCCTATCGTTGCCAAGATCGATTTGACTCTTAAGCTCAAGGATCAAATCATCGATACGATCACGAAGGGTGATCTGTTGACAGTGGTGACCGAGCGTGAGAAGGACTATGTGATTCTTACCGTCAACGGAAAGAAAGGTGCGGTATCAAAGGAGAACGCTGCCAAACTTTCAGACGCTCTTCCGATCTACGACGAACTGATCCTTCAAGCGCCTGAAGAAGGACGGCTGTACACGCTTCGAGCCAGCGCACATTGGGCGATGAGCAACGCAGAAAAGGCTCTTGCCGATTTTGATAAGGCCATCGAGCTCGGCTACAAAGCCGCACATGCGTTTGCAAGCCGAGGGCTATTCCATTCGGCCATGGGTGAATCGGAAAAGGCGATCGCTGATTTTTCCAAAGCGATCGACGCGGATAGCAAAGACGAAGTCTCGTACATGAATCGGGCCAGCGTCTACATGGCTATCGGGCAATACGCGAAAGCAACCGAAGACTATTCCGCAGCACTCGATATTCGCAAAGAGAACCCCGTGCTCTACTCGCAACGCGCGGTGGCTTACAAACTGCAAGGCAAATTGGCAGAAGCAATTAAGGACTACGACACGGCGATTCAACTGGTCGACAAAGATATCTCGGCTTGGATGGGCCGAGGCTTCGTCAAGTTTCAGATGGATAACTTTCAAGGAGCCGTCGATGACTTTTCGAAAGTGATCGAGATGGCTCCACAGTCGGCCGTTGCCTTTAACAATCGAGGCTTCAATCTTCAGCAGCTCAAGGAATTCAAGCGAGCCGCTGCGGACTACCAACGCGCCATTGAGCTAGCGCCGGGTTATGTCTTGGCGCTTCAGAATCGTGCTTGGCTTCTAACAACTTGCGAACAGACCGACCTTCGCGACCCGGTTGAGGCAATCGACTTAGCTAAGAAGATCAACGAGATCTCCGAGTATAAAGACATTAGCGACCTTACGTTGATGGGAGCCGCGTTCGCTTCGGCAGGTGATTTTGAAACCGCCGTTGGTTGGCAGGAAAAGGCACTGGCCATTGCTACGCCAGAGCAAAAGACAATCGCAGAAAAAGTGCTGGCCTTGTATCACGCTAAACAAGCGATCGAGCCCGCGCTACTGGAGCAGGCGCAAACCGATACGCAAACTCCTGCTGAAGAAAAGCCAGACGGAGCCAAAGCGCCCGCAGCTAAATTGCCCGAAGATAACACATCATCTCCCACTGCACCCGACGCAAAACCAGCAAAGTAATCTGCAGAGAGCGCTAATAAGCCAAGATCTCGCGAATGTAGTCCTTGAATAGCTCCATGGACTGCGGTGGATTCGGGCCAACAATGACTGGACCATGCTGAGGTTCGGGGCGCAGGCCGTGGCTACCTTTAACAAGCGATGGATCTAGAGGAATGACATCCATCTTGTAACGCATGCCGAGTTTCTTTTGAGCCAAACGGTATGCGGCTCGAAGCTTGCTAGTCATGAATAGCTCGCAAGGATCGTAGCCTGGTTTACGATGGATATCGACAGTCCTTGCAAAGTCCGGAGCTCGACGATCATCCAGCCAATAGTAATAAGCGAACCATGCGTCGGATTGTGCGAGTGCAATCCAGCGACCGCTGCGCGGATGATCCAGTTGTAGATCACCAGGTTCAACAACAGACTGAACTCCGGGCAACCGCTCAAGAAGCTGCTTAACCTCCTGCTCGATCGTCGGATCGTTAACATACACATGAGCAAGCTGATGATCGACCACAGCGAAAGCTCGCGAGTCCATGGGCATCAGCATCTCGCCGAAGGGACCATCGCGAACAACCAAGAATCCAGCTTCACGTAGACAACGATTGATCATGACGGCTCGCGAGACCGGGACTAGACCGTACTCCGAAACTACCACCACCTGCGCGCCGATCTCTTGCGCCGCATCTATGACGACTCCGGCGCACTGATCCACCTCAGCCACTCGCTGTGGATCATGAACGGGCAAGCGTTGGTAGTCGTAATCCAAGTGAGGCAGATAGACTAAGGTCAGTTCGGGCTGATTCTTGCGAAGGACTTGTGCGCTAGCCTCGGCGATCCACTTCGAACAAGGCAATCCCGCTGCTGGTCCCCAAAAACTGAAAAACGGAAAATCACCGATCTTTTGGACAAGGTCGCACTCGGTTTGATCCATGATTCCGAAGGCCTTGGATCCGTCGCAACCATAGTGTGGCTTGGGAGTCGCGAACCAACGCACTGGAGCGCCCTGATTGAACCACCAAAACATCTTGGCTGTCTCGTAACCCTCGTACAGCTTTTCTCCTTGAATCAGCGCGTTGGATTGCTGCCAAAAGCGAATTTCGCCGGTGTCGCGAAAGTACCATCCATTGCCCACAATGCCGTGGTCGCGAGGCGAAAGTCCGGTAAGCATGGTAGCTTGCGAAGTGCAGGTAACCGCGGGAAATGGGCTCGTCCAGGCTGATCCACTACCAAGGCTAGAAATGCGGGGAGCGTGAGCCAACAAATGTGGCGTTAACCCAACGACATTAATGACGCAAACTTTCATAAGCTTCCATAAACTAGGTTTGGAGACAATTCTGGTGGCATTTCGAGCGGAGCGGGATTGAGAAAATTCCCTGCGAACCGGACGGCTCGCGCTGGTTTCGCTAATCGACTTGCAACTCTGCTACAATATAGCCATCCTAGACAATACATGGGCGCGACCAAGCGTCCAGTCCCGCTCGCTTTCACCCACCCCTAAGAGGTCAACAGATGTTGAAATCACTGGTTGCATTCAGTTTGGTTATGTTCGCAGGATTTGCTATGGCTGCCGACAACGCATCGCCGCTCGACGTTTCGATGAAGCAGCTCGATGGCAAAGAAGTCAACTTGGCCGAGAAGTACAAAGGCAAAGTCGTTCTAGTAGTCAATGTCGCCAGCAAGTGCGGCCTGACTCCACAGTACAAGGAACTGCAGGCTCTGAGCGACAAGTTCGGTAGTGAAGGCTTGGCAGTAGCTGGTTTTCCTTGCAACCAATTTGGCAAGCAAGAGCCAGGTTCGTCGACTGAAATCTCCGACTTCTGCACGAAGAACTACGGCGTCAAGTTTGACATGTACGAGAAGGTTGACGTCAACGATGATAGCGCTTGCAAGTTGTACAAGTCGCTGACCTCAACAGAGACGAAGCCTACCGAAAAAGGCAAGATCTCGTGGAATTTCGAGAAGTTCTTGATCGGCCGTGACGGTAAGGTTGTCGCTCGATTTTCGCCACGTACCAAGCCTGATGACAAGGAAGTGCTCGTTGCAATTGCAAAAGAGCTAGCCAAAAAGTAGTTGTTAGGCTCGCATAATTCACTACATTGATGCCACCGTAGCAATTGTTACGGTGGCATTTTTATTGAGCAGGCTTGAGGCTTGAGACTTGAGTGATCTCCCTCGTTCCTCAGGCTCTGCCTGGGAACGCACTGTCTTCGCGGCTCCGCCGCTCTTTTTGTTTTTCAAACTTCAAACTTCAAACTTCAAACTTCCCCAATGCCTGCCAATCTCACACCACAGTATCACAAAGCCGAAGCGGCTTATCGCCAAGCCGAAACGCCTCAAGAGGAACTGGAATGCCTACAGGTGATGCTGCGCGAGATTCCCAAGCACAAGGGAACTGACAAATTACAAGCTGAGCTGAAGGCTAAGATTGCTAAGGTCAAAGCCGAGAGTGCCAAAGCATCGACTTCCACTGGTGGAAAAACGACCAAGATTCCCAAGCAGGGCGCTGGGCGCGTCCTACTGTTGGGAGCGCCAAACGCTGGGAAGAGCCAACTGCTGGCGTCGCTGACTCGAGCTCAACCAGAGATCGCTCCCTATCCCTTCACAACACAGACGCCACTCCCGGGCATGATGTTCTTTGAGGACTGTCCATTTCAGCTAATCGACTTGCCCGCTGTCTCAGCCGACTTTCTTGAACTTTCAACGACGGGATTAGTTCGTGGAGCGGATCTTGTTTTCTTGGTCATAGACTTAGCCAGCGATAGCTTGATCGAAGACACGCAAGCTGTCCTGGATCGATTCTCAAGCGGCAAGACGCGTTTGGGGCGCGAGACTTGCTTGGATGAAGAGGATGTCGGTGTCAGCTACACAGCAACGTTAGTCGTACTCAACAAATGTGATGATCCCTCGGCCCAGGAGCGGCTTGCTCTGCTGGACGAATTCATCACGCTGCCCTTGGATCGAATTCAAGTGAGCGGAAAAGATGGGACAGGCTTAGATCAACTGCGACGCGAAGTGTTTCAAAGGTTGGAGATCGTTCGTGTCTACGCTAAACATCCCAAAGAAAAAGAGCCGGATCGGACCAAGCCCTTCACGATCCGTCGCGGCGAAACTCTGGTTGAAGTCGCGGCCAACGTGCACCGCGACATGGCAACCAATTTGAAGTCAGCTCGCGTTTGGGGAGCTGCAGTACACGATGGAACACCGGTGAAACCTGACTACCAACCGCTGGATGGTGATGTAGTCGAGCTGCACCACGAGTAGACGGCACATTCCATGTGCCGTCCCCGGTTTTACCTCTCTTCTCGGTCCCAGGGTCTCCCTGGGACCGCACCGTCTTCAAGGCTCCGCCTTCTTCTTGCTCGACTATACTTCTACTTCGATGCTTTTCGCTCAAGCTGCTCGCCAATGAAAGCCGTTAGCTTTTCTCCGCGTAGTTCTCGCGAAGTGCCAATGATCTCGCCGGTGTCGCCATCGATCAAAAGCACAAATGGAATTCCCGAAACGTCGTGTTGAACGCCGATCGATGTGTCCCAGCCTTTGCCTTCGTAGATTTGTGGCCAAGGCAGTTCTTTGTCGGTCAAGAACTCTTTGACCTTGTCTTCTTGGCCTTCGGAATCAAAGCTCACTCCCAGGATTTCAAAACCCTTGTCGTGCCAATCCGCGTAAGCTTGCTTCATGTTAGGAATTTCAGCGATGCAAGGTCCGCACCACGTTGCCCAACAATCCAGCATGACCAATTTTCCAGCGAACGACTTAGGAAACTCGACTTCATTACCTTCAATTGTCTTTGCCGAGAATGTCAGCGCCTTCTTGCCGAGGCGAAGATCGGGTGGGAGAGGCATTTGTGGAAGTTTGGTATCAGCTTCACGAAGATCCAAGCTGCCCTTACTGAACCCTAGTACATAAGTGGTTCCGGTAAAATTAAATGGTTTTCCAATCTGAGCCATTTCAAAGCGCTGGCTAACACGTCCATTGCCATCTCGATCGATGGGCAATCGTGCTTCTTCTGTCAACATGCCAGAAACGAATGTCGAGAAATCCTTTCCATCCAACTGAAATGCATACTCGAAGCCAAAGTCCGAGTAGTAAAGAACGGTATTCTTTAATTGCTCGCGACGTTTGTCTTCGGGATCAAAGCGGTACATCATAATCTTGCCAAGTTTGCCATCGCCAAGATCAATCTTTGCTTCGCCGCTGTGCATTCCTGTAGGTTGTTTCTTCCAAGTCACTTCACCGTCATCGGTCAAGTCGCCATCACGATTTGAATCAACAGCTAATCTCTGAGTACCATCTTCGGCTTCGTCTACTACAAACGCATACTTGCTGTCGCCGAATACGAAGTACCCGTACTTTGGCGCCGCGAAATCTTGCGGGAGCTTTTTAACAATCGATGCTTCCTGGTCCATTTCAGCGCGAACTGGGCGGTAGCCACCGACTTTGGCAGTGACTCCACTTTCCAAGAAGTTGACCTTCACATCTCCAGCGAAAACCGCTGCGCTAGACGCGACGGCCAGTCCCATCACACAAGAGGATACGAGGCGTTTGATTCTCATTGTTCACATTCCAATTTACGAAGGGAAAAAACGAAAGGGCGAGTTCAAAAAACAATCAGTCCTCGGGCATTGGACGACCTTTGGTTTCCGGAAGGAAGAAGACCACCGCGATACCCAGAAGGAAGACTAAGCTGACCCACATCGTTGCATCTCGAAATGCACCCAGTTTGGCGGCAGCTTGAGCTGCTTCGTCAGCACCTTTAGGAAGGTTGGCAATTGCGGCGTCGCCTAATCTCTTCTGCAATATGCCTAAAGTAAACGGCCCCGTTGCAGCCAAGAATCTTCCTACGTTGTAGCAAAAGCTTGTTCCCGTGCTTCGCAACCGCGTCGGAAATAGCTCAGGCAAATAGACGGCGAATCCTGCGAAGAGAGCAAGCTGGAAGAAGCCCATGACGGCACTCATCCACATCTGGTCCGCACTCTTGAACAATTGGAAATATCCATTGGTTGCGGCAAGAGCCCCAATGAACAATATCACGAAGGTCGCGCGTCGGCCTAATCGTTGAGCCAAGAAAGGAAACGACAACATGCCGAAGAATGCACCAAAGTTTTGGATGATGCTGTTAAGTCCCTTGTAGTAGGCGCCTTGACTACTGAGTTCAGCCTTGATCGCTACTTCATCCAATCCCTGAGCTTTCATTTTTTCTGTCAAAGATGTGTTGATCACGTCGCCTACCAGTTCTGGTGCAAAGAAACCAATGCCCCAGAGACCAATCACGCCCGAAATACATAGCACCATCCCTAATAAAGCAGGCTTTCGCCAACGAGCTTCGCCGAGCAAAGAGGTGTACGAGCCAAACTTGACACCTGTCGCTCGGCCGGCTTCGCGTGCTTGAACCCACTTCTCGGGTTCTTTAAGTTTTAGTTGGATAAAGACACAGAGAAACGCTGGAACGGAACCGATTAGAAATGCTACTTTCCACGACGTGTTTTCAGAAAGACTGCCCGACTTAATCAAGCTTCCCATCCAGATACTAATCACACCCGCGGTAATGTTGCCTACTGCCGAAAGCGCTTGTAGAAGCCCCAATGCAAACGGACGTGCTCGGTCTGGAAGCGTATCGGCAATTAGTGCCACTGCCAGTCCGAAGACTCCACCAACACCCAATCCAGTAATGAAACGATAGATGGCAAAATCCCACCACGATGTCGAGAGCGCAGACAAACCTGTGAAGACTGAATACAGCAAGACGGTTAACGTCAGTGTCTTGGCTCGTCCGACTCGGTCGCCCACAGAGCCAAAGATCAAACCACCGGTCGCCCATCCAGCGACAAAAATCGATGTCGCATAACCTCCGTAAGCCTTGGCATCGACGCCTTTTTCCAACAGGTTCTTCAGAGCCGTATCGCGAAACAGAATAAAGATCTGTTGATCAAGACAGTCGAATAACCAAGCCAATGCGGCCATGACAAACACGAACCAGTGGTACGACGTCATGTACTGCCACCAGTACTTAGTATCATTGCCATCGAGAGCGGAGTTGTTCATCGAATTACTTCGGGTGAGGAGGGGGAGTGAGCTCAATGAGCGGACCAAACGATAAGCAGCGGAAAACCGCCGCCGATTATAGCTCATTTGCTCAGGAGTCGTACAAGCTCAAGCTCTGTTTTGAGGCTTGTAACGCGCTGTTTTCCTCAGCGAATATTCGTCTGCAAGGGATGGCGCTGTGAATCATTTTTCGTGAGCTGCAGGCGCTAGTTTGATGTTGCGCTTATTGAAGACTCTGCCAAGAAATCCTGCTCGTGCTCAATGAAATGGTGCTCGTAATCGTACTTGTACGACCGGATTCGAGCACGAGCACCGTCTTCGACTGAGCACGAGCACGAAAATCCGAGGAACGAAGGATATCGGATGCGAAAATCGCAACCTCAAACTGCGCTGGCTAGCGCCTGTTGTTCTCGAAGGATCGGGTCCAAGTTTCTAGCGGACCAGTTTGGTATCTTTCACATACCATTCAGCGATGGATTTGCCTTGATCGTCCTGGAATTCCTGTCGCTCTAAGACCACTTCAATCGTATCCGTTGGCACTTCAGAGTTCGACATGTGCACGTTGATTCGCTTGAGATTGCCTCGTAGGTAGATCTCATCTTTCAAGGCTACAAACTTCCAAGTTGAGTTAGGATACTTCGCCAAGTACTTAGCAACTTCGCTTTCGCGCAGATCGACCATGCGTCGCTTGGCAACGGCTCGCGGATCGGGTGAGGCGCCCGCTGCCCCCTTTAGCACTTCGTCCGAAATCGATCCGGAGTACGCTTCGTAATAGTCCTTCAGGCTCAAACCAGGCAGTTGGCGTGCACCAGCGGGAAGGTGTAACTCGGTTGCTTTGTACGCTTCGCCGTCGGCAAGCGTCTCCAAATAGTATGCGGCAAAGTCAGAAGCATAGGCCGCAGTGTTGTCTCGAGCATTCTTTGCCGCGAGCCCAGACCAAATCGCTGATGCAATCCCCAAGAACATCCCCACATTAGCCAATAGCATTCCACCCTGCGATGCAGATTTGGAGGCTAGGATAATAGAACCCGCGATGCCCAACATGGCTGCACCAAGGGCGAACGGAAAAAAGAGGTTGGTCAGTGGAGCCAGCAAGCCCAGCAATCCAAGCACAAAAGCGGCTACGGCCAGTTTGCTAACTGGTTTGCTCAGTTGCGAATCATCGACTTCGCTGCTGAATACTGGGGTGAACGATCGTTGCGCAGTGGACATGGATTCGTTTAACTTGGAGTAGATGAGTAATTCAAATTTCTCAGTGCTCTACGACGACAGTACCCTTTGGAGTTCTTGCAAGCTGGTCATTCCTGTCGCAACAGCCAAAATTCCTTCCTCTTGCAATGTCAAGAATCCGTTTTGCCGTGCTACCGGCAATATTGCATCAACAGTCGGATTCTGTAGAAATGCTCGACGAACCTCATCATTGATCGACAACAATTCGAAAATTGCCGCGCGACCAAAGTAACCTCGCCCGCCACATTTCCGACAGATCGGAATCTCGATCGGTTTGCCGTTGGCATCAACTCGCTGCTCCGGTGGCGGTGGAATGAAAGGCTGGAACAGCACATTGACTCGACCTGGAGGTATGCCCAGCTTCTGCAACAGTTGAGGCGTAGGTTGGAACGGCTGGCGACAGTCGGGACAAAGTCTTCGAAGCAATCGCAAGTTGATCGCTCCGCAAGTCACCTCCAGAATGGACTTTGCCGCGGAACGGTGCGTCGCCAACAATCGGAGAATGGCCTCAATCGCCGAGTTAGCGTTGATGCGAGTGATCGCGTATCGATTCTCTTTTTGGATCTCGTCGCACAGAAGCTGAGCTATTTCCGTACTGAAAAGGTCAGGCATAATCAACGCGTCGGGTTGCTTTAGCAGCAGACTCTTGAGCACCGACATGGGAGTTTCACCCGCGGCGCTGTTGAACTTATGATTGGCGATGTTGATCATTTCGGGCTCGTCCATCGCTTCATCAAAAACGCAATGGAAGTCACGCACAAAGCGGTCCGCTGACTCGAGGCCTATTCTCCAAAGCGTTGGAAGTCCGTGACCAGCAGGGCCACTGAAAACAAACATCGCTTTGTTTCCATTGACCAACTCTTTGTACTTCTCTTGTAACTTTTCACGCATACCCAAGTCGGTAAGCGTATTAAGCACAGGCTTCTTGGTATCGATGACCACTAACGCGCGTTCGCCGCTGGGGATACCTTCGCTGGTGAAGTGAAGTACCCAGTCAACTGACTTGAAGCGCGTCGGTAACTTGCCTCGCTGCTTCGATCGACGATCGGCAGGATTTAGAATGAACAATCGTTTCAGCACGACTAACATTCCATCGCCGGTCTCGCGATCCATGGGCGGCATCCTCTCCCATAAACCATCTACGCGATAACGCACGGCACAACCCTGAGCGCTGAAGTCAAACAGGATCTGGTCAGCCCGCGAATTGATCGCATGCGCAATCACCATCACGGCTACGCCGTACTGTGGACTAGCGCGACAGGAGATCAGAACTCCTTGTTGCAATTGAGCGCTTGGCGCAGCCGGCTTGAATTCGATCTGCGGTAACTGCACTTGCGGCGCGCTTTTAGGAGCTTGGGCACCGGGCTGAGCAGCATTGTTGACGGGTTTCTTTTTGCCGAACATATTTGTTTACAGTTATCCGAAGACTTTGTGACGAGTTCCAAATGCTAAATAATACCGGGAGCTTTAACTTCGATGCCTTTGAGAGCCATCTTCAACGCGTCCTGGTTAGGTGCCACAGCAAACGCTGTTGGGCGGTCGATCAATTCATCGTCAATCAGTTTCTTAAGACTCATCGTAAAGTCTTGCATACCTTCTGCAGCACCAATACGAATCGCATCGGGCAGTTTCGAATCCTTGCCTTCTAGCACCAGCTTCTGAATCATCGGCGTGAAGGTCATGATCTCTACAGTTGGCACTCGGCCAACGCCAGGTTTGATAGATCGTAGCAACTTCTGGGCAACGATTCCCTTCATATTAAAGGCAATCGCGGAGCGAATCGCGCCGTGCATCTCTTCTGGGAACAAGTCCAAAATACGACCGATCGTGGTCGGAGCACTAGACGCGTGAATTGTTCCAAACACCAAGTGCCCTGTTTCCGCGGCGTGAATCGCCGTCAAAAACGTCTCTTGGTCCCGCATCTCACCCACCAGAATAATATCCGGGTCTTCCCGCACCGCGTGCTTCATGCCAATTTCGAAATCCTTGACGTCCATGCCGATCTCGCGCTGGTTGATCAAGCACTTGTCCTCGGTGTACACGAATTCAATCGGATCTTCCAGGGTCAGAATGTGTTTGCTGTAGATCGAGTTGATGTAGTTGAGAATGGAACCGATCGTCGTACTTTTTCCAGAACCAGTCACACCCGCTAGCAGAACCATCCCTTGGTCAAAGTGACACAATGTCTCGATCGAATTGGGAAGGAACAGTCCTTGGAATGGCGGAATGTAGTTATTAACGCGTCGAGCCACCAAGCCGATCTTGCCGAGCTGTTTAAGCATGTTCACGCGGAAACGCCAGTTCACTCCGTCGACTTCCACAACGTACGCAAAGTCGGCGCCGCCTTCCTCTTCGAAGATTCGTCGAGCTCGATCGTCCATCATCGGCACAAGCAAGCGAACCATCTCTTCGTTTTCAATCGGAGGACGATTCAGCGGCTTAAGATCTCCGTTGACGCGGACGATCGGTGGATTGCCGACTTTCATGTGCAAGTCGGAACCCTTCAGCCGTACCAAAGCACGAAAGATCTTGTCGACTTCCAGCTCGACACGTTCTTTGAGTAGATTGCCGACCAAGCGGTCTAGGTTAGAGTCGCGCTGAGCACTTTGATTTACTTCTGGATTCGCGTTCACAGATAAGCCTCTCTCCAATCAATGCCCCGTTAGTGGGCTTTTTTGAACTCAAGCATGGCCCGCAGCATTCTGCTGCCGAAGTCTAGAATTATCATTGAGAAATCGATTTCTGGCTAGCGCGACCCGGACGGAAGATTCGAAGTTTATGAACCGCAGACGCTAGCCGCAGTCAGATATGAACCGTAGGCAATAGGTTTGATGTTGCACCGTTTTGGATTTAGGGGCGAAGCCCCGTCCGTTTACCTAGCCCAGCCCATCGGGCTGGGACTGAATTGAACGATAAATGTAAGGGCCAACGGCCTAACGGTTTGCACGCAAACCGTTAGGCCGTTGGCCCTTAACCTACTAAAGCGTGATCACCCAGCCCGATGGGCTGGGCTATGTAAATCGCAGGGCCTTCGGCCCGAAATCCCAGCAAAATCGCAACATCAAAACTAACGCAGCGGGTTGGGTAACGTCCCTCGCTAACGCTTCGGTTTGGGAAAATGCCGTCCCTCGCTAACGCGTCGGGTTGGGATTTATAGCCTTACCGGTATGCCTCGGTCGGCCATGATTCGCTTGGTTTGGTCGATAGTGAACTGACCAAAATGAAAGATGCTGGCTGCTAAGGCCGCGTCGGCGCGGCCAAATTCGATCGCGTCAGCTAAATGTTCAGGCTTTCCTGCCCCCCCACTGGCAACGACGGGGATTTGGACGGCACTGCTGACAGCCGCGGTTATTTCGATATCGTAACCATTGCAAGTTCCGTCACAGTCCATGCTGGTGAGCACAATTTCACCGGCTCCTAACTGTTCGACCTGTTTGGCCCAAGCTACCGCCTCCAAGCCTGTTGGAGTTCGCCCACCATGAATGTGAACTTCCCAAAACTCCTTGCCATCCTTGAGGACTCGTTTGGGATCGATGTTAACGACGATGCACTGACTGCCAAAGCGATCGGCCGCTCGAGCGACAAAATCGGGATCGGTGACCGCTGTCGTATTGATCGAGACCTTGTCGCAGCCCGCTTGTAGCAAGGCTCGGATGTCTTCCAAAGTCCGAATTCCGCCACCGACGGTCAACGGCATGAATACTTGTTCGGCAGTCCGACTAACGATGTCCAATATGATGCCACGTCGTTGATGGCTGGCGGTGATGTCCAGGAACACAAGTTCGTCCGCTCCCTCGCGCTCGTAACGCGACGCTACCTCAACGGGGTCGCCAGCATCACGCAGGTTGAGAAAGTTGGTGCCTTTTACCACGCGACCTTCGGTAACGTCCAAGCAGGGTATGACTCGTTTGGCAAGCATGTTTAACTCTGTGAAGCAATGTTCGGTCAGCGCGACTAACGAGTAATCTCAAATCCCATATCGCGGATCATGTCATAGTCAGCCTGCGGGGGCTGCCCCTGAGTCGTCAGATAGTCGCCGACAAAAATGCTGTTGGCCACGTATAGGCTCAGCGGTTGCAATGTGCGCAAGTGCTTTTCACGGCCTCCAGCAATCCGAATTTCGCTAGTTGGATTCACGAAGCGCATCATGCAAAGTGATCGAATGCAATCCTGCGGAGAGATATCGTCATGCTTGCCTAGCGGAGTTCCCTCGATAGCGTGCAAGAAATTCAGCGGAATCGATTCCACTTGCAACGAACGTAGCTCCATCGCCATCGAAACAAAGTCGCGGCGCGATTCGCCCATGCCAACGATGCCACCGCTACACAATTCAAGACCAGCCCGGCGAACGTTGTTCAACGTATCGACGCGATCTTGATAGGTGTGCGTTGAACAGATTTCGGCGTAATGCTCGCGGCCAGTGTTCAAGTTATGATTGACCTTGTCAACGCCGCAAGCCTTCATCCTTGCCGCGTTCTCTTCAGTCAATAGGCCCAAACACGCACAGATCTTCAGGTCGTACTTCTCTTTTACTAACGGAACAACCGTCTCGACCGTTTGCAATTCTCGCTCGTTGGGTGCGCGACCGCTGATCACGATGCAGTACGTTTTCGAACCGCGTTCGTAGGCGACCTTGGCTCCGTCCAGCAATTGCTCGGGTGTGAGCATGCGGTACTTCTGAATGGGGGCCGTCGATAGTTTAGACTGCGAACAGTAGCCACAATCCTCAGGACACAGACCGCTCTTGGCATTTACCAGGAAGTACAACTGTACGGTCTTTCCAAAGAACTTATGTCGCAGTCGAAAAGCTGCCGCGACCAAGTCCAGCATCTCTTCGTCGCTGGATTCTAGGATTGATAGAGCCTGTTCGTCATTGATTGGCTTGCCGTCGAGAACTTGCGAAGCCAGTTGGTGCCAAAGAGTGGATTCAATTGTCAGCGTATTCATAAAGCCCAGAGAGAGCAGGAGTCATGTTGGTTAGAATCATGCAGCAGTCCCGAATTCGACACGGCTACCTATAGTTGTAAACTGAGCGGCTGGTTTTGCCAGCCGCTCAGCGTTTTTTCATAGCTCATCGGACTTGGAGAAAGGCTGTAGCAGCCCGACCCCATTTCGTGAGATTCAGTCGTAAGACTCAAAGAAGACTATTGCTTAACTTCAAGCAATTCAACTTCGAAGACCAAGACTTCGTTTGGTCCGATTACAGGAGCTCGGCCTTCTTCACCGTAGGCCAGATTCGAAGGAATGAACAGTTGCCACTTATCGCCAACCTTCATTCGCTGCAACGCTTCTGTCCAACCTGGAATCACGCGATTGAGTGGGAACGAAGCTGGCTGGCCACGTTGAATCGAGCTGTCGAAGACCTTGCCGTTGGTTAGCTTGCCTTCGTAATGAACAGAGACTTCGCTAGTTGCTTTAGGAGAAGCGCCGTCGCCGCTCTTGATGATTTTGTACTGAAGTCCAGTACTGGTAACTTGAATACCTTCCTTCTTCTTATTGTCGTCAAGGTATTTTTGTCCTTCAGCCATTTTCGCTTTGGCTTTTTCTGCTGCACGAGCTTGAAGCTTTTGCTCAAAAGCCTTCATCGCTCCTTGAATGACTTCGTCGGATACAGCTGGGTCTTTACCAGCCAGCGCATCCAACATTCCCTTGATGACCTCTTCTTGCTTGACGTCACCGGCGGCGATACCGTTCTGTGCCAAGTTGGCACCAAACTGGAAGCCTAGGAAGTAACCCACAGGGTCAGCAGTCGTCTTGCCATTAGTGTCGAGTATCTGCAGTTTTTCCTGGGCCATCAAAGTCGTCGCACAAAAAGAGAAAAGAAGTCCAAACGCTAACAATCGCATGTTTTATCCTCTGAAACGGTAGTTCTACACGCGACCGCGCGTAGGGTAAGTAGGCGGGGGGAGGCGTTCTCGGTCGGTAAACGCCTCTCGGAAAGGGCTAGTTATACTCAAAATCGGCGGTTTTCGTAGTCGAAACTTTTCAACCAAGCTCAGCTAATACCGACTTTGCAGCATCAATAGTCTGCTCAATCAGCTCAGGCGTGTGAGTCGCAGACACGAAAAGTGCCTCAAATTGACTACAAGGCATGTAAACGCCTCGATGGATCAGCCCCCAGAAGTACTTGCCAAACCGTTTTCGGTCAGCTTGCGATGCATCGTCCCATGAAACCACTGGACCGGAATGGAAGAACAAAGTCATCATGCTGCCCACTCGCTGCACACAATGATCGACCCCCGCCGCGGTCGCCGCTTGCGAAAGTCCTTCACCCAGTCGAGCTGTTTGAGCATCGAGATAGGGATAAGGATTCTCTTTTCGCAGCAGTTCGATCGTCTTGCGACCAGCCGCCGTAGCCACGGGATTACCGCTAAGCGTACCGGCTTGGAAGACTTTACCGGCTGGTAGGACGTGGTCCATCAGGTCGGCGCGTCCACCATAAGCACCCAACGGCATGCCACCGCCAACGATTTTGCCCAGCGTTGTCAGGTCGGGTCGAACTCCGTAGATCGACTGAGCCCCACCCAAGGCGACGCGAAATCCGGTCATCACTTCGTCGAAAATTAAGACCGATCCATGTTTGTCGCACAACTGCCGAGCCGCTTGCAAAAAGCCAGGCTGAGGAGGCACACAGCCCATGTTGCCCACGACCGGCTCAAGAATGATGCAGGCGATCTTCGAACCTTGCTCGGCAAACAACTCCTCAAGAGCGGCCGCATTGTTGTAAGGCATAATGATCGTATCGCGGCTGGTTCCCTCGGTGACTCCTGGCGAATCGGGAACACCTAAGTTAGCCGCGGAGCTTCCGGCTGCGACCAACAAGCAATCGGCATGACCATGATAGTTACCCGCGAACTTAACGAACTTCTCGCGACCCGTTGCACCTCGCGCGAGGCGAATGGCGCTCATTGTCGCTTCTGTACCGCTACTCACTAAGCGCAGCTTCTCAATGCTGGGCATCGTCGCGCAGATCAGCTCGGCTAATTCTGATTCGCCTTCGGTCGGAGCGCCGTAGCTGGTCCCGCGGCTGGCCGCGGATACGATTGCTTCGATGACTTCTTCGCGAGCGTGACCCAGAATCATCGGTCCCCACGAACCGATGTAGTCGATCAACCGATTGCCGTCGATGTCGTAAAGATACGGTCCTTTCGCGCGCTCGATGAACAGCGGCTTGCCCCCCACAGCGCCGAAGGCTCGAGCCGGACTGTTCACGCCGCCAGGCATCCGCGAGCAGGCTTTGTCAAAGGCCGCGAGCGACCTTTGTTGCTGAAATTCGGGTTGGGTGTTGGACGGTGTGGCAGTATTTGATGTGCCACTGGTCGTGTTGATTGACAAAAGGAGATCTCCTCGGTGCGCGGCCGTTTTAGCTTTAGGACTGGCATTCAAGCGGTGGGATAACGAGGAAATTGTAGATCAGCGCAACAATCTGGCCTATGGCGTACGCGGGCGTCCCGCCCGAAAACGGTATACGTGCGTCTGGGTTTCGGTGCACGGGCGTCCCGCCCGATTTTCTGCACATGCGGGCGGGACGCCCGCGCACCAGCTTTGGAACGGGACGCCCTCGCACCGGAACTGCAGCGAACCTTTGCCCCATGAAAGGACTCTTAAGCTGCGAAGCGGCGGGAAGGACGATAGCAAGTTGATGGCTACTCCAAGCCCAAGCGACGAACCACTATCATTAAGTAATTGAAGAAACCTTCGTTCAACACTCAAGGCTAGCCAGCATTGACTCAAAAGAAACGCTTTCGCCCCAAAGACATTCGCAATTTGTCTGGGCAGATGGATCATAGTGATGGAACAAATCCGCGCGACGATTTGATCCACCGAGCCACCGCGCCGAAGCTGGACCGTAAAGCTCTGCAGCTCTGCAGACAGATCCAGCGAGAATTGACATTGATCCTATCCGGGGAACTGGACGACGATCGCGTGCGCGATCTGTTTGTCATTTCGGTGGCCCCGTTTCCCAGTACCAACCTGCTCTTGGTAACCTTGCAGGCTGCCGAGGTTTGTTCGCAAGAGCAGCTTCTCATGCTTGACGCTGCTTTGTCGCATCACAAAGCCACTATTCGCGCCGAGGTCGCTGCCGCGATTCACCGTCGCAAGACTCCTGATCTTTGCTTTCGCGTCGTCAATCCGATCTAAGCCTTGAGTGCTTTCTCGACGACTTGTTTCATCTTCTCAAGACCAACTTTGGCAACTTGCTCGGGTGGTTGTTCCCAGTAGGTGCGATTGAACAGTTCAAGACTGAACGTGCCTTTGAAGCCAGCTTTGAAAAGCGATTGAAGTATCTGAGTCATCGGTGCAACGCCATCGCCGGGATAGACGCGATCTTTGTCCGCGATCTCGGCACGTGCAGGCGTCGCCGGATAGTCGTTCATGTGCAAGCAGGTCATCTTGCTGGCTGGAATCAAGCCAACGTTGTTGAAGTCGTTGCCACCTTTGTACAGGTGATAGACATCCAGAAGCAAACAGGCATCGGAATGATTAGCCGCCGCTGCAACGTAAAGCACTTCTGCTAAGGTCGCGAGGTTCTGTGAAAAGCCCCACAGTTCCAGTTGCGGTAAGACGCCGACTTTGTTGCCCACCTCGCAAAGTGCGCGATATCGCTCGCCAGCTTTGATGAGATCCAACTTGGGAAGATTCGTCGCTCCCACAGGTGGAGCAGCGATGCGCGAGCCGCCCAGAGTCTTGACCATCTCCATGTCGCGACGGCATTGCTCAAGTCCAGCTTTACGCTCATCGTCGTTGTCGACAATCCACTTTCCGAAAGCTATAGCGCTGTCGAGTCCCAGACCTAAATCGCTGAGCTCTTTGCGAAGGTCATCCAATTTGCCACCTTCGGAGACAAATTTTTCAACATCGCGGAGCCACAGTTCGATCGCTTGATATCCCGCTTGTGAGGCGATCTTCAGTTGCTGACGGACAGGGACAACACCTCCGTTGATGGTGCTGGTGTTCAAGCAATAACGAATCGAATCTGTCATTTCGTTCCTTTCCGAAAAACTAGCCTGTGTAGTTTGGTTGAGACCTAAACCGACTGCCAACGCGGTTGCAAGCGGCATTGTAACGGCATCGCGCCGATTGACACGGTCGGTCGGCTGGGCCTGAGAGAGATTCGAGTTCATCAAGCGAGCTTTCTGTTTAGGCAAACTTTGCGGCTCCAACGAGCAGAGCATCCAAGGGGCAACAGTATAGCCAAACCTCGGCGGGTTCTGCAAAAAAGCGCCGTCAATTGTCGACACAACTATTGAATACCATCGCGAATCTAGTAGCCTACACACTCTTTTGCCACCCTAGGTACGATGGTACGAGGGCACGCGGGCACGAGCCCCACTAAGAACTAACAGATCTTAACTTTCGAAGAGGTGTGATCGATGACCAAAGAAACTGCAGAGGGATGGTCTTCAAGGATTGGAGTCATCATGGCAGTCGCGGGATCTGCAGTTGGACTAGGGAACTTCTTGAGGTTCCCAGGAAAGGCTTACGAAAACGGCGGCGGAGCTTTCATGATTCCGTACTTCGTCGCACTGCTGCTTCTAGGCATCCCGCTGTGCTGGGCCGAATGGTCGATGGGTAGATATGGCGGCGGCAAAGGTTTCAACTCGGGGCCAGGTATCTTCACGGTTCTGTGGAGAAACCCACTTTCAAAATACTTCGGCACGATGACGGTGTTAATTCCATTGTGTGTTTACTTCTACTACATCGTCATCGAATCGTGGTGTTTGATGTACGCATGGGATTATCTGACCGGTGCGTTGATGCAGGGGCATGCTCCTGACGTCTACAAGGCTCACTTTGCAACTAGCACGGGTGAAGGTGGCGATGGCATCCTCTTTGGCGTTGGCTCGAAAACTCTGATCTTCGTTGGCATCACGTTCTTGATCAACTTCCTGGTCGTCTTCCGAGGCTTGAGCGGCGGGATTGAAAAATTCTGCAATATTGCCATGCCACTCATGGCGATATGCGCAGTGTGTGTTCTGGTACGTGTGTTGACTCTTGGTACACCAGACCCTGCCCTGCCCGACCAAAATGTTTTGAATGGCTTAGGCAAGATGTGGAATCCGCCAGCAAGCTTTAGCGATACGCTTCTGAATCCCAAGACATGGCTAGCCGCTGCCGGCCAGATTTTCTTTACGTTGTCAGTTGGATTTGGAGTGATCATTCACTACGCGAGTTACGTCAAGAAGAACGACGACGTGGCGTTGAGTGGTATCACCGCATCTGCTGTCAACGAATTTTTCGAGGTTTGCTTGGGTGGCTTGATCACGATCACTGCCGCCTTCATATTCTTGGGAGCCAATATCGCCAACTACACATCCAGCAGCTTTTCGTTGGGCTTTAATGCCTTGCCGAACGTTTTCGCAAGCATGCCTGGCGGACAGTTTTTCGGTTTCGTTTGGTTCTTCATGCTGTTTCTTGCTGCTATCACCAGCAGCCTTTCCATGCTTCAACCAGTGAATGCGTTTTTCAAAGAGTCGTTAGCGATTAGCCAAGCGAAGTCGATCGGCCTGTTGGCAATTCTGACCGTGATAGGAACCGGATACATTGTGTACTTCTCCAAAGGCCTGCGAGCTCTGGACGCAGTAGACTTCTGGGCAGGCGAATTCTTTATTGTCGTCCTAGCGATTATCCAAGCGATTTTTTACGGTTGGATATTGGGGGTGAAGAAAGGCAAAGAGGAACTGGATCGCGGAGCTCAGCTCAAGGTCCCAGGCTTCATTCAGTTCATACTGAAGTACGTCACACCTCTGTTCCTGTTGGTCCTGCTTGTTACGAACTTCATTCCGTTAGACGGTAAGGAATCGACCATTTCGAAGCGACTCAATGAAGCGATGGCCGATCCAGTAGTCGGCGGTGCGCTAGGACTGGTAATCGGTTCAATCATTCTCTGCATGATCATTGCTCACATCGGCGAAAAGCGATGGAAGGCTGATGGTCGCTACAAAAATCTCTAATGCAAATCGAACTCGAGGTACATTCCTATGACATTACTTGGTTGGATTTTTATGACCGTCTCGGTCTCCTCAGTACTTAGCTTGGTGACCTACTGCCTATACCGAGTGCTAACGATGAAATGATCGGCAGCGTCGCGGTGGCTTGTGATCGTAAGCCGTGTGGTAAGGCAACTGCTTTGCTGCTACGATGAAACATTAATTAGCAATGAGGCTCGGGCGTCCCCCCGATCTTCTCAAATGCGGACGAGACGTCCGCGCACCGGTGCTCTGCCGCGTATTTCAACTCCACTTCAAAACCAATCAAACTATGAGCGACGAAGCAACACTGATCAACCTCACCCGCTGTCTACTCGAAAGCATCATTGCTGGAAACTGGGATGCTTACAGCGATCTTTGCGATCCCAGTATCTCTTGCTTCGAGCCAGAAGCAAAAGGCAATTTAGTCGAAGGAATGGAGTTCCATCGCTTCTATTTCGATTTGAGCCACAAAGGTGTCAAGTTGCAGACCACCATGGTTCGACCCCATGTGCGATTGTTGGGTGATACTGCGATTGTCAGCTACGTTCGGGTGACACAAGTTGCCGATTCTGGAAGTGGCGCAGTGACCAGCAAGTCGTCCGAAGAGACTCGCGTTTGGCACAAAGCCGGTGGCAAGTGGAAGCATGTGCACTTCCATCGCTCCAGCATTGGCTAGTTTAACAGTTCAGCTTGGGCATTATCGAACCAGCCCTCGTTGTTCGGATTTTCGTGCTCGTGCTCAGTCGCAGACGGTGTTCGTGCTCGAATCCAATCGTTCGTGCCTAGCGATCCGCTTTGAGTGCTGGCTGCCGAATGATCTGTTGCTCATCTGGCGGCAGTTGACTGCGCAACGAGGCTCGTGGCTTTTCGACGGTCTTCGGTTGCTCGCCAAATCTCGGTTGAGTAATCGTGGCGGGAGCCTTTCCAAATTCCTTGCCGAGAGATGTTGATCCAGTTCCCGGCAACGTATTTGCTGACGACACGGTGGCGGACAACACGGCCGGGGATCGCGTCGACGAGGGCGATTGCAGCTTCTCTGGATCGCGAATCATTGCATCGCGACCAACCAGTTTGGGAGGCTGTACAACTGCGACTGCCGTTCGTGGATCTTCGTCAGGCCAACTTACTTGAGCCGCTGAGTCGGTCGTGGTTAGGCTAATGTTTTGGTCGACTTGACCAAATGGAGTGTACCGATCAGCCGAGTCCGCGGGTGCGATCGCGGAGACGCCATCAGGATTGTTGTCTGCCCATGTTTGGAATGATGTTGGCTTTCGAGCATCCAGAGCGTCCTGTTCTGACGAACTAGGTTTGCCGTTCAATAACGAATCCAGCAAACTGGGCTTTTTCGCCCAACTAGGGAACTCGGTAGCAACAGGAGTCGCCGTGGATGGATCTTTCGACCGAGGTTGACTAACGACCACGCTTGTATCGGCCCTATAGCCTTCGGTTCTACTGCTTGCTGCTGGCTTGGGTAGTTCGTCTACTTGCCCAGTTTTGTTTTGGGAACTTATGCCCAACACGGCATTGCGAGTATCGTCGAGCCCGCCGGGGCGACCTCCCGTGGTTGACGCTTGAGTCGTGGTTCGACGCTCGGGTTGGTTGATTAGGGCAGGCTTGTGGCTGGCGGTGTTTGAGTTTTCCGAGCTTTCCAAGACCTGCGCGATGGGTTTGTTGGTGCTCGGCGAGTCGACTGTAGGTACGGTATGCAGACTCGCTTGTGGTTGAAACTGCGAATTGATTAGCGGCCTAGAATGTGGGCTGGGAGTTGCTCCTGCATTCGCAGTCAAGTTGAACGACGGATTGTTCTCCTCCGGCTTGTTCGCGGATGCGGTGGAAACAGTTGAATACTTGCCGTCAGGCGAAGAGCCCTTGAAGAAAGGGATCGCCAGCGTGGAGCCTCCAGCAAGCACAAGCAGAGCCCAACCTCTTGGTGAGAGATTGGAAGGAATAGTTTTCATGGCACTCAGAAGACCTAGGATAATCGATCGCCGTGCCACTTCCTTGCGAGAGTGCGACCGAACCTTGAATCATCAACCCAAGAAGAGCCGTGGTTGATGTTTTGCAAGTACTCTTATCGGTCGCTTGAAGTGATCAATTTTGGAATTCTGAATAAGATCTAGTTGTGCTGATCAGGAAAGATGTGATGCCACAAAATCCCAACCCGCTGCGTTAGCGAGGGACCGCTAGGTGTTGGCCTAACCATGCAAAAAGCCAGTCCCTCGCAAACGCATTTTGAAGTTGCGTTTTCTGGGATTTCGGGCCGAAGGCCCAGCAATTTACCTAGCCCAGCCCAACGGGCTGGGTAATCAAGCTTGATTAGGTTAATTGCCAAATACCCAACGGTTTGCACGCAAACCGTTGGGTATTTGGCAATTGTTTGTATCGTTCGAATTAAGTCCCAGCCCGATGGGCTGGGCTAGGTAAACGGCCAGGGCTTTGCACCTAAAACCAAACATCGCGACGTCAAAACTAACGCGAAGCGTTGAGATTTCCCTAACGCGAACGCGTTAACAAAGATACGGCCGGCGCACGGGAATGTCGCCGTAAGCATGAACTGCGTCGCAGATCTGTCGTAGGACGGTTTCGAGATTTCCACCAGCTCGTTCGAATCGATCAGGATTGATTGCCAGGGGCGCTCCGATAACGACCAGGGGTGCTCCATAGGTTGGCGATTCAATCGCTTGATCGATCGACATGCCACCCACTGCTTGCACTGGAATATCGACTGCGGCAACAACTTCGCGAAGTTGATCCAGTGGAGTAGGTGCCTTTTCGCCGCGCGCGGCAATGCCTCGCCGTTCGTCATAGCCGATGTGATGGATGATGAAGTCGCAGCCCAAGTCCTGCAGCCACTTGGCTCCTGCAACCATATCGGGACAGCCGAGATTATCACCCATCACTCCGACGCCGTAATCCTTGCCCGCTTTGCAAACTACCTTGATGGTTTCTTGGTGCGCTCGAGCCATAACGACGACGTAGTACGCGCCAGCTTTGGCCATCATCTCGGCTTCCAAGAAACCGCCATCCATTGACTTCAAATCGGCTACGATCGGCGTTTCTGGAAATCGTGATCGCAGCGCTCGAATGCCATTCAAGCCTTCTGCCAAGATGAGCGGAGTTCCGGCTTCCAGCCAATCCACGCCAGCTCGCACCGCTAACTCGGCTGTCTCAAGGGCCTCTCCGATAGTTGTTACGTCTAGCGAGATTTGAACGATGGGTTTCATGGCGAGTTCTGAATTTGGAAGGGAGTTAATTCGGATAAAGAGTTTGGTAGGGAAGCACTGTCTTTTCCTGCTCGTGCTCCTGCTCGTAATCGTGCTCGTAATCGTGCTCGATCAAGATCACTCTGACTCACGCAAAAACGATTACGAGCACCATTTCATTGAGCACGAGCACGAGCAGGATTCTGAATTCTCAAGTCTCCAGCCTCACCCCTCAAGCCTGTCTAATGTGCTGGCTTGGGTTTGGGCTTTGGAGCGGTGATCAAAACAGTCACGGCACCAGCAATGGCAACTCCAAGACTGACCCAGAACATGATGGGAACAAGTCCCCAAGCGTTCTTTTCGCTGAGTGTGATTGAAGTATTAATGACCGGCGCGAAACCGAACACGAGTGGCATCACATAGATGGGTTTTCCGCCGGCATTGAAAGCCAGAATAACGCCAAGTGCACCAACTGCTCCGGCGACACCAGCAAAAAACGCCCACGTCATTCCGACTGGTGTCCAACTGCCAGAATCGTTGGCTCGACCGTAGATCAATGCCAGAGGTACAAGCACCGCGATCAAAAAGTAAGCAATGCCTACACAGATGAAGGGACGCAAGCGACTGCCCGACATTTTGGATTGGCCGATGTGGAGCATGGGGCCGTAAGAACCCCAGCAAATTGCAGCCATGATGATCGAGAGAATGATTGCCGAGACGTTCTTTTCTTTTCCACCGACAACTGGCTTAGTTGTGGACTTGTCGGCTTCAGATTCCGACGCGGGCATGGCTTCTCCATCGTCCGACTCGGTCTTCATCGACTCGTCAATGTTCGACGCAGGTTCAGCCGGTTTGGTCGGTTCTGTCGGTGTAGTTGGTTCAGTTGTTTTCGGAGCTGGTGCAGTCGGTTCTTGCGCAGCCGGTACAGGTGTGGTTGGCTCTTGCGCAGGAGTTGTCTCTTGCTTGGGTGTCTCTGCCGTCGGAGTAGAAGCTGGTGTCGTTGCAGGCTGTTCCGTAGGGGCTGGCGCTGTAGGTGTTTCGGCTTGGCCCGTTTGTGGCTGTGACGCTGGCTCGGTCGCTGGTTTAGGCTCTTGCGAAGGTTGAGGCTCTTGAGTTGGCTGAGGCTTCGTCTCTTCCTGTCCCAATGTGGAAAGATTGCTGTTGCTCAATCGATAAACAGCAGGTGTGACTTCAGCGGCCTTGGGCTTACTGGGTGCTGTTGCTCCCTGCGAGTAATACAAAACGCCGACCGCTCCCAGGGCTGCAGTCGCGATGCCACCGATGAAAATTGGGCGGATCTGATTGAAGGTCTTTCCAATGAATGACGTGACTAGGGTGTTCACTATTGGTGCGAACCCAAACACGATCGGCATCACATACACTGTTTCGCCACCGTTACCCAAAGCCAGGATGATGCCGAGTGCACCCAACGCTCCGACAGTACCGGCAACCAGTGAGTAAATTACGCCACTGGCGGTCCACGAGCCCGATTCTTTGTTCTTCTTCAAGATCACCATTGGTATCAAAACGGCAATCAGAAAGTATGCCAGACCAACACCAACGAAGGCTCGCAGTGAGTCGTTATCGAGCGAGTGCGTGCCGTGACGAAGAGTTGGGCCATACGCACCCCAAGCGATAAACGTCATGGCGGTGAACAAAAGAACGAAGTGCAAACCTTTCATCGGTCAACCAATCGTAGAGTCTGTGAATGCGGCGGGAGTGGCACGGAGAGGTTCGTCCACGGCTCTATTGTACCCGTACTTCAAGTTTGCAGAACCACACTGCGGACCACACGAAGGGCCACATTGCGGACCATCGCAATTCAGCCTGAAAGCCTGTGGAATTCGTTACACAGGCCTTCCTTAGACTTCATGGCATCGGTCGCCGAGTCCAGTCTTGCCAGTCAGCTATCGCGTCAGACTGACAGAGCCTTCCAAATGCTGCTCGGCAACTTCATCCAATTCTCCAGCAACGGCCGCGGTTTGCCATTGAGCGGTCATCATAATGGAGTTAATTCCAGAACCGATCCCCAAAAGCGCCGTTTGGCTGCCCATGGGGACAAAGCCGCTGCGCAGGCCCATGGCAAGGGCTGTTGGTAACGCGACCGAGCCGCTGTTGCCAAGCCATGAAAAGGTCGAGTAGTCGCGCTGCGTGGGCAGGCCTAATTCGTCGAGCATCAACTTGCGATGAGCTGATCCAACTTGATGGCAAATTGTGTAATCGATTTCGTCGCGCGTGAGTCCCTCGCTGAGCAACTCATCAAAGGTACGCTTGCCAACGCCAACCCCAGCGTGCAACAACTGCTCGGAGTCCGTTTGCATTAGCGGCTGCATCGCGTGGCCAGCTTGATCTGTATCGCTTTGGCAAAGACCATGATGCGCGGTTTCCGCGCGGCTTACGCAACTTGTCAGCCAGTTACCGCTCTGACTCAGGTCTCGATCAACCAGGAGTATTGCGCAACTCCCCGAACCAATGGTCAACGATGCAAAGGAAGGCTTGATCGTCTGACGAGTCAGCGAAGTATCCGCATTCAGCGCCGCGATCGTCGATTCCACAAGGTTCCGCGCGCTCTCGGTACCAACGACGATGCCAGCCCGAATAGCACCCTGTTCAATCAAAGTTGCGATCTGCACCATGCCGCTCATCAGTCCCAAGCAGGCGTTGGAAAGATCGTAGACCCAGCAGTTGGACGAAAGTCCCAATTGCGAATGGACACGACAGGCCGTCGCCGGTTCAAGGTAGTCGCGACAAACGCTGGCGTGAATCAAGCATCCGACATGCTCGGCAGGAAACTCGGCAAGTTCCAAAGCTCGCCGGGCGCTTTCGATACTGGGCGTGCTGATCGGAGTACCTGGATTCCAAAAGCGTCGTTGGCTAATGCCGCTCATCAGCTCCAGCCTACCTTCGGGCAATCGCAGTCGCTCGTAGGTCGGCGCCAACTGCTGCTCGATCTGTAGCGAGGTTACGACGTTCTCTGGAAGAGTGAATCCGATCGATTCGATGGCGACACGTTGAAACTTCACTGGACTACCTTTAGGAAAGCTGCGGGCTCGAATCAAATGGACAAAGGAGTGTTTCTCGAGCCGTTCTAAACGTCTTCACGCCCAAATCGCCACTAAGGAAATCAATTGCTAGCACAGTAGGTTGTGTTAAGCCTTAACGGTTACACCAAATCTAGTGGGCCGCTTGCGAAGCTTGGTAGGTGGGTGTTAGGCTCTAAATCACTCGGCAAGGGCTGCCGAGCTAATGGGACCACGATCTGGACCGGTCTCATTCAAGACGTCGCAGGGATTTTGCGAGATCAACCGAGATGGTCTATACCACTCATTTCGTATGTGAAACGAGCCGAATGCGTCGAGCATTTCGTGGACCCTATAGTTTCGCATATCGAATGTTCAAAACAAGTTCAAATCGATCGGTCTTTGGGCCGTCATCGTGGCCATTTGTCCGTCCCAGACCAGATTTTGGCTCCATTGAACTCTCTTGCGATTTCCCGAAGGTGCGCTGGACACCCAGCAAACTCGTTCGCTTTCCCCACTTCCAAGTTTCTGTCTGATTAGGAGTTTCAGATGGCCAAGCCAATCATTGCGATTAACGCCGATTTTCGAGGCGTGACGCACAATCAAGCTGCGTTTTCGTATTTGGCGGCAGGATATTACGATGCAATTTCAGCCGCAGGCGGAATCCCCGTAATCCTTCCCCCCAGCTTAGATGACGTTGCCTTAGCTCAGTTTCTAGAACACGTCGATGGCTGCATGCTGGTTGGCGGTGGTGATCTGGATCCACGAAACGATGGATTCATGCTGCACGCAACAACGAAGCCGATGGAACCCAAGCGAGAGCAGTTCGATCGACGTTTGGCTCACGAGATCATGGAACGCCGTGTACCCGTTTTGGGAATTGGCGTCGGAATGCAACTTTTGAACTGCACCTGCGGTGGAAATCTCTTCCTGCACATCCCTGAAGACATCCCCGGCTCGCTTCCTCACCGTGACCCACAAGATCCTCAGCATCGCCATTCGTTGGTCATCAAGAGCGATTCGCTGATCGGTCGAGTCTACGGGGAAGGCGAAATTCGCGTGACCAGCCGACATCACATGGCCGTCGATGAAGTCGCTCCAGGCTTCCGCGTTACAGCTCGATGTCAAGACGGAGTTATCGAAGCCATCGAAAGCGAAATGGTTGACTGGTTTGCCGTTGGGACTCAATTCCATCCCGAATGTGACGAAGCCAGTGCTCTGGACGTTCGCATTTTCGAAGAGTTCATCGAAGCCATTATCGAAATGAAGAAGCTCTCGCCTCGCGTCGAGCTCGAAGAGGCAATGTAGTCACTTCCCTGTCACCGCCAAACCCTTCTGATCCAAAACGAAAATCCCATCGGTTGTCCGATGGGATTTTTTGTTTTGCATTCCGAAGTAGTTTCGTTAGCTACTTAGGTTTCAAAGCGGCTTGCTTGCGTCGTGATCGCAATAGATGACCGCTGAACACAGCGAGTACAGAAGTGATGAAGAATGGCTTTCGGAAGCTAGTATCGCCCGACTCGCTGGACGATTGCGAATCTCCATCAGTCTTCACCGCTGGCGCTAGATCACGGCTGATACCCCAGTCGATGGATTCAAGTGCGACGATCTCCTTGGAGTTCACTAAATCTTGGGACGCATGACTGTTGCGATTGTAGTCACGATCATCAATTACGTCGAAGACTTGGTAAAGGCCGACCTTCGACTCAAGTCGTGCTGAGACCTCGATTGCATCGGCCGGTCTGACGATTCGAGCAATCGGGTCGCGGCGACAAGCGACGTCGATAAGTCCATTGGTATTCTCAATCCAATTGGCCATTACCAAATCACTGTTGGCGACAAAGGTGTTCTCAACCTCGGCATTCGTTCTGGACAGACTCTTCAAGTTCTTGATCGATTGTTCTGCCAGCTTCCAAGAACGAGCTGGCGATGCATTTAGCTTGCTGCCCAATTGGTTGTCGGCTAGCCCAGTGATATCGATCAGAGCGCTATCCGTGCTGGTTTGATGGTATCCGTTGACACTTTCCGAAACGATGGCTTGATTAAGCTTGGAAGTAATTCCTGAAAGGCTCAATCGAGTTGCTTGTCCAAGAGTGTCTGTGGATGAGGACTGCAATGTTGTCGTTGTCAGTCGGTTATTTTGCGACGTGCTAGACGAATCGAAGTAGCTTAACTGACTTCGGCTAGAGCCACCGCCATTTCCAGAACCACGCTGAATCAAACTGGAATCATTCGAGCTGGAATTGCTGGTTGGTGGCAAGTTCGAATTGGTGCTAGGATTCTGGAATGAAGCAGAATTTCCTGACGAGGGTTTGTTGTTCGACACAACCAACGTGACTGTGGCGACTCGGAAAACTGCTGATGGTTGCCCCAATATCGAATCATTGGAGTTTTGGAATCCTCTGTCAGTCTGTGCATCTATCGTGGAGACACCGCCAGCATTAAATGTGGGTGGTGCTACGCGAGCCGGCGCGAACTCGGCTTCGCCAGACATACGACCACGATTTCCGCGCGGTGTTGAACGCAATTCACTCGAGTCACGCTCCGAGCTACTCAACTTGAAATCTGGTTCGTGCGACGAATCGCCCTTGAGTTCAGTGGCGGGGCCACCTGACTTTATTCCACGCACCAGCATGAACTGCTGAAAATGCGTAGTTCCATAATCCGATTCCCATGTATCTGAATGGAATGAATCGAACTGGTACCCAAGGTCAGCCGAGAAGAGTTGCCGTCGCTCGAGTGTTTCACTAAGCAATCGCCGAAACTTTAGGTGCATGTTCATCGTCTCTTACTCTCGGCTGCGAGAAGGTTAGCCTTGTGGCTTTCAAGGTGTTCATTATAGCGTCGAACCTGGGGCGCCAGTCTAACTGCTTCCGACTGAAACTTGACAGATTCTCGAAATGCTTCCAGAGCCTCATCGTGCCGTCCAGTTTGCTGGCATAAAAAGGCAAAGTTATTCAACAAGCTACCGGTTGTGCTCAACACCTCAGCATCGCTCGAGAACTTCTCCGCAAGCAGTCTTTGGTGTCCCTGTGCCTTTACAAAAGCATCGTAACCCTCAGCGAGTCGATTAAGTCTCGCGTACGTTACACCCATTTGGTTGAGGCTTGCTGCAAGGTCGCTGCGATAATCGGGTTGCTCGGGCCAACGATTGACCAGTTGCTGGCCAATGTCTTCAGCTTGTCGGTACGATTCCAACGCGGCGCGATGCTGTTTGTCCTCGGTCAGCGCGGCACCGAGCGTGTTAAGTGTAAGCACTGTTTGGTTGGAAAGCTTGGCGTGATTGGGGACCAATTCTAAAGCAGCAATTTCGGCGGCAAGTGCTTTCCTCGCGACTTCAACTGCATCGCTGGGGCGAACCTTGATCAACAATCCGCTGAGATTGGTCCGCATCTTGGCCAATTGCAAAGCGCGAGCGACGTCAGTCTTTTCGCTTTCTAGGGATTCCATCAACCGAATTGAATTCAAGTAAGCTTGTTCGGCGCTGCCCAAATCGTTTTGATCGCCAAGAAGTAAGCCTAGATTCGCCCATGCTGACGCTGTTTGCACGTTCAAATCAGAGCTTTCGCGAACCTTGGCGATTTCGTTCTGAACTTTGAGTGCTTGCTGAATCAACTGACCAGCTTCTCGAAGTTCTCCTTTACGGTGCAAGGCTTGGCCTAAATTGTTTAAGCTCACCGACCAGTCCAACATCAAATCCAAGTCTGCTGTTTGCTTTGCCAATCGGGAGAAGACGCGTTCAGACTCGCGAAGGGCAGTCAACGATTCTTCGGTTGCGCCAAGCTCGCCGTGCAGGATTCCCATCTTTCCAAGCGCGATCGCTAGGCCATACTGCGTGTCAGGTGAATGCTGGGCGTTTGCTGCATAGACTTGATAGTAGTTGAGAAATTTCTCAAGCAATTGCCGTCGTTCTCTCTCAGCCGACGGAACGTTCTCCAGGATTTCAGCTACTTGCGGTCCCAGTTCATCGATCATAGTCCGAGCTAGAGCTTCGTTTCTCGCATTGCGACTAGCTATCAGATCAGTCTGGCGTTTTTGAGCCGTGATCAACGAGAAGCTTACTATTAGGCCGACGATCAATAGTCCTAAAACTGATGCCGCGATGGTTGCCGTTCGCTGATGGCGGACCGTCCATCGAACTGACCGTTCCAAAAGCGTGGCAGGCCTGGCGACCGTTGGCTTGTTATCCAAAACGCGACGCAAATCGTCCGCGAAAACTTGAGCTGTCTCGTAGCGATCATAGCGGTCGTGCGCCATGGCCTTAGCAATCACCACAGCCAAGTCACGTGGAAGATCGCGCCGCACGGATCGTAGTGGCTTTGTGTTGCGTTCGGAAATGTGCTTGAGAATGACGGTTGGCTCATCGCCTTCAATGGCAGGCTTGAAGGTCAGCATCTCGTAAAGAGTCGCAGCTAAACCATAGATGTCTGATCCGCCATCGACCAACGCCGCCTGTCCCTTAGCTTGCTCGGGGCTCATGTATCGAACCGTACCGACTAAGTCACCTGTGCAAGTAACCGAAGAACTTTGCGTGCATCGCGCCAAACCGAAGTCTGTTACCCAAATGTGGTTCGTCGAGTCCAAAAGCAGATTCGACGGCTTGATGTCGCGATGGACAATCCCAGCTTCATGAGCGACATGTAGAGCCTCGGCGATTTGCGCGACCCACCCCACGATCTCCTGCCAACGCGGGCCGGTTTCATTCTCGGAAATCGATCGCTGACACTCGATCCAATGATCGATCGACATGCCTTCAATTAATTGCATGGCGTAGAAGTGAATGCCCTGCTGCATTCCCACGCTGTAGACCGGAACGATGTTGGGATGCTGTAGCAAACCCGCAGCCCGTGACTCATTGTGAAAACGTGCGATCTGCTTTGGGTTCAGGGCACTACTGAGCGACAGAAGCTTGAGAGCTACTCGACGACCGATCGAAGTCTGCTTGGCTTCGTAGACTACACCCATGCCACCACGGCCGATTTCGCGAATCAGCTCGAAGTCCCCAAGTTGCTTGAAGGGCAATTCATGATCGCCGACTTCAGCTAAGTTGTTTCGCTGGTGAGTGTTGAGTCCAAAGATCGCTTCCAGCTTTTGGAGATACTGACTGAACGCTTCCGCTATGTCGGGGTTATCGGCCAATATGCGTTCAGCGTCGGGCTGGTTCCCTCGTTCAAGACTTTGCAGATACTCGTCCAGCAAAGTCGTCAAACGAAGCTTCTGCTGACTGGTCAGATGGCTAAGACCTGACGAGTCCAAGCTATCGTCCAAATCAAGCAGATCAGTCGACATTCGGAACGCTCCCTTGCACCTTGAATGCATCGAGCGCTCGCAGCCACAGCATGCGAACAGCCGTTGTCGACTTACCCATCGCTTCGCCAATCTCGTCGAAGCTTAGGCCTTGTACGACGCGATAAACAATCACGTCACGATATGCTGGACGCAATCGCCCCAGTTGATTGGCAAGGACTAACGCGTCCTCTTCAGCGCTCATGCGAGCTGACGGAGGCGCGACGCGATCTTGAATCAGCGTGAGCAACTGCCCGGCCGAATGGTCAACAGATTGCGTGATGGCATCGATCGAAACTTCACGGCGAATGTCACGCTTACCTGCTTTGACGTGAGTCTCGAACGAGCGATGAAGTGTGTTGATCAAGATACGGCGAATCCACATCAGCAACTCGGGCTGCGAATTGCCACGGAAGTCTCCGAAGTCGCGATGCGCGGCCAGTAGCACTTCTTGAACCACATCCGACGGACTGACTCGGCGACGGATTCGACGATCCAATTGAGACGTAGCCAAAATGGTCAGGTAGTTGGCATACCACTGCAGGAGCTGCCCTAAAGCCTGTAGATCTCCCTGTCGAGCACGATCCAAAAGAGGCTGGAATTCGTGGGCATCGGGTTGGTCCGTATTCACTTGTGCCAAGCTTGTTGCCATGATGTTCTACGACTTGATAAGACTTTTGAAAAGGAAAACTGTCGCCACCTCCATGTTAGTTGCTAACAATTTCGTAAACCGCCACGGGCGGGTGGTGATTTCTTTAAAACCTCGCACCCACCTGCATTATTCACACAACTGTTACCGTCGCACAAGTCGTCCCATCAGCCGGCTAATCAATGAAGAGCCAGTCGAACTGGTCCCGGAGGCGATTGTTGAACCCGTCGAGCTCGAATCGTGGCTTGGCTTTGTAGGAGTCCAGGCATGGAATTCTTCGAGCGAAACAGTTCCATTGCTGTCTGCGTCCGCCGAGCTGATTCTACGCCACTTCTTCGAGCCAACTTCGGTTTCGGTCAACTGTCCGTCAGCGTCTGCATCCGTAGCGTTGAAATAGGTCTCGCGAGCCGTGGTGATTGCCGTCTTCAGTTCGTCAGTGGAAATTGCTCCATCTGCGTCGCTGTCCACGCTCTTTCCAAGCAGATCATCCAGAATCTTATCGGGCAGCTCAGTAGAGGTCAAAACTCCATCGCTATCAGCGTCGAATTCGGCAAACAGCGAGTCAGCGGCCAATTGCCAGAGCTCGGGCGCAGCGTGACCACGTCCCTGACGACCTATCCCGCCGTGTCCATGATGTCCATGTTGCCCATGACCATGATGCCCATGGCCCCCAGGCAGTGCGCTGTTTCCAGAGTTCTCTGAAATCCAAGTGTCGAACTCAGCGAACGATACGCCATCGCTCGAGTCAGCGTCAGCAGAGCTCAGCTTGTTCCAAACTCGCGAGCCAACTTCTGTCTCGGTCAACTGGCCATCGCTGTCGCTATCCTTGGCGTCGAACATGTCCTGACGAGCGGCTGTGATTGCCGTCTGTAGTTCGGAAGTCGAGACTGCACTATCGGCGTCCGTATCAGTACTTGAATCTACAAGCAACTGCCACAATCGATCAGGGACTTCTGCTTCGGTCAAAGTGCCGCTGGAATCCGCGTCATAGCGAGTCATCAGAGTATCGGCGTTGACCCAGGCTAGAATTCCATTTCGACTTTGAGTTCCAGTACTAGTTTGTGAGGATGGTACGCCACAGTCTTCACCATCGGTCGTGCCATCATCAGTGGTTGTGTCATCTGTCGTGTCGTCAGTAGACCCATCGTCAGTGGTTCCATCGCCAGAAGACCCATCATCCGTCGTAGATTCATCCTCGGAAGTGGTGTCGTCTGAGGACGATCCATCGTCGGTGGAAGAGCCGTCATCGCTTGAGCTGCTGTCATCCGACCCGCTATCAGTCGAGCCAGAATCGGTTGAACCACTATCAGTTGTTGAGTCGTCTGTTGTTGAGTCATCGATCGTGTCATCGGTGGTACCGTCTGTAACGGAACTAACCATGATGATCGTTATCGTTGAACGGTTTGAACCGTTGAGCACGTTGATAACGATCAGCGCGTCGCTAGGAGTGACTTGGGTATCACCGTTGGTATCGACTAGGCCGATGTTATTGAGATCTAACGAGACAACATCACTATTGAGTATGTTGATGATCGTCAGTGCATCGGAAGGTGAAGTGTACGAGTCGCCATTCACATCCGTGGGCACGTAGGCGTTATGAATGAAGCTTGAGCCAGCCCCAAAGCGGCTGCCCATGCCCTGCCATTGTCCGCCATGTCGCCATCGTTGGCTTGGGAAAGGCGTGGTATCGGTATCCGTTTCGGTTGTATCGCTCGAGTCAGTTGAATCGCTCGAATCTGACGAGTCTGAAGAATCGCTATCGGAACTGGACGAATCGGAGGATGAGTCGTCGGTGCTCGCTGTAGCATAGAGCTCAAGAATTTCAGCAATGTCTGAGTCGCTTAGCCCAGTGAATACCGTATTAGTCGTTGCGTAGTCGTCCATCACGGAACCGGCTTCATCGCTGTGGTCTAGCCCTAGCGCGTGGCCGATTTCGTGGACAGCTACGTAGGTTAAGTCAAATGCCTGACTGCCTTCGGAATTGCCGACTTCCCAGTTTTCAGCGCTGTCAAATTGAACATCGCCAGCCAATCGTGACGAGTTCACATCGTCGGGATAATACGACTGTGCAAGCGTTCGTGAAACGCCATCAATGCTGGAGAAGCTGAAGTCCAGCGAGTCCTTAAGACCCGGCTGATCTGTCTGCGTGAATTTGATGTTGGCAACGCTAGACCATGCATCCAGAGCGGTTTCGATCGCTTGCTCGGTCTCGGCCTGCGTCAACGAACTTGGATGATTGGCGATGTAATAGGTTAGTTCGGCTTGGCCCTCCCCTGCTCCATCCCAGCCTAAGCTCGCCGCCAGAACCACCCGCGACTCCAGAGGCTGCATCAACAACTTGCGCTTGGCATTGCGTGATCCACGCTTATCTCTCTTTGACTTCATCGCACCACTCGTATATTTACTGAAACAACTGAATTGACTTCCGCGTACCCAAACTTCAACTGCATGTCTCAACCTCGTCCAAAATTTCACCAACTACGCTCGACTACAGCTTTAGAGAAATTTGAACGAGATTGAACTGCAACGTGTCGGTGAGACTATTCACTAGTTGAGAGACGTCTTCTTGGCTTTGGTCGACGTCAATCGTGCCGCACTCTTTTGCTCTTTGTCCTTATTGCGTTCCTTGCGAAGAGCGATCATCTCGTCTTGGCGAGCTTTAGCATCCGATGCTTGCTTAGCAATCATCTGTTGTCGCATTGATTCCAACTGCATCTGTTGCATCATCATTTGCTGATTCATCAGTTCCATCTGTTGTCGCTGGGATTGCATCGCAACGGCAAAGGCTGCGTTGTTGGATGACACACCTGGATTGTATTGCTGGTTGCTATAGGCCGTCGCATTACTGGTAGTTGGCATCCCAAAGCCAGATCGTCCTGATCCTCCTCCGCCGCCACTGCATTGCCCAAACGAAGCCTGAGTGGTCAGGCATACTGCGATTCCCACTGCAAGTGCCGTCAATCGATTCATGGTCATTGTGAACCTCCGTAGCTTTCTTAGAAAAGTTGTTACGGCGTGTGGCCATCCGCCCGCATCAAGGCTTGGCCCGCCGCCGCTAGTTGGACTACTTGAACGAGAGCTCAAAAGTCCTGTTGTTAAGCCTCCCCAAAAGTCGGCCTAACCCCTTCGCGTATCTAAAAGGGACGAATACAGCTCTAAACCGACACACTTTTGCAGAAGTTTTTCTCAGAAATGGAATCGCTGGCATCAAAAATTCGAGGGAATCTTGCCAAAGCATTTGTTTCGGAGCTTGGACGAGGGTTTTCATAACCCGAAGCGTTAGCGAGGGACAGACTTTTTACGAGGTTTCGTGCCAATTCCGCGCCGTCCCTCGCTGACGCAGCGGGTTGTGAACCTGTGGCGATTTGTGCGATCTCGGCGTTCGGAAAAAAGTTGTCCCTGATTCGGCTGGACGTATTGCCGAATCGATATACCATTGAGAAAAGTTGGTGGGGCCGCTACCAGGCGACCTCATTTTGTGTCGAGTCTGTCCATTGGTAGGGTAGTTTCGGCCATCAGTCTCCTAATTGGCTTGCTTCATCTATGACTACGCGCCGCCGAGCTCGCGAAATCGTTGTCCAGATCCTCTACGAAGACGATCTCAACCCTGATCAAGATCAACAAGTCGCCGACCGTTTTCTGGTGACTCGAATGCTCGGGAACGGTCCGCTAGTGAGCTTTGCCCGCGATCTGCTCAAAAATGTTCGCCGAAACCGTAAGGGAATCGATCAGTCGCTTTCCGCGATTGCTGCGAATTGGTCTTTGCGTCGCATGGCGGCAATTGACCGTAATGTGTTGCGTTTAGCGGCGTACGAAATTCTGATGACGAACACCCCAGGACCTGTCGTTATCAACGAGGCGATCGAAATTGCCAAGCGTTACGGCGACAAGAATTCCGGTCAGTTCGTCAATGGTGTGCTCGATCGACTGCTTCGAGATCGAAACAGCAAGAAGGAAGCAAGTAGCGAGGAATCGGCTAGTAAGACTGCTGCCCCGGCTGGCGCGGGAACTGCAGTTAGCAGTTAGCAAGCTCGCGCGGCTCGCTTATCTGATTCGCTTTTATTGGAGCTTTATGTTCGCTCGCCTTTGGGGCGGGTGAACGACACCTCTATCGAGTATTGAATATTCGATCGCCTGCATCTCCAAGTCCAGGCACAATGAAGTTGCGATCGTTAAGTTCGGCGTCTACCGAACAAACAAAGAGTCGCACTTGAGGGTACTCTCGCTTCAATCGATCCACGCCTGGCTGTGATGCAATGACGCTCATCACACGGATGTCGGGACAACCCCAACGGATGAGCGCTTCAATAGCTGACAACAAGCTTCCACCTGTGGCGAGCATCGGATCCAACACAAAACCGACGTCGCACGGATCTTCGGCTGGCAGCTTGCAATAGTACTCGACAGGTCGTGAAGTAACTTCATCGCGATACATTCCTAAGTGCCAAACTTCGGCGTCAGGAAGCAGCGACTGCAATGGATCAACTAAGCCTAAGCCGGCTCGCAGAATCGGTACCAGAGCGATCCTTGACGATAGTTCATAACCATCGGTAGTCGTCAAAGGAGTCGTCACCAACTTGCGTCGAACTGGTAGGTCTTCCGTTGCCGCAAATGCCAAGAGTGTTGCCAATCGATGGACTTGCTGACGAAACAACCACGGAGGAGTTGTCGCATCGCGCAGAATCGACAAGTGATGTTTGGCCAATGGATGTTGCAGCTCAACTAGATGCGTCATAGATCACTATCCTAAAGGGTGCGCGGGCATCTGGCCCGACAAAACGGTGCGCGGGCGTCCCGCCCGCAGTGCGTTACGTAACTTTGTGCGGACGGGACGTCCGCGAACCAACTAGATGATCAACATGCAATCACCGTAGCTATAAAATCGGTACTGTTGCTGAATTGCTGTTCGATAAGCGTCCATCACTAGATCTCGACCGGCAAATGCGCAGACCAAGGCCATCAGGGTGCTCTTGGGCAAGTGAAAATTGGTCAATAGTGCGTCCACGCCTCGAAACTGATACGGTGGACGAATGAAGATGTTGGTCTCGCCACTCCACGCAGCATACTTTTCACCGCTTATCTGGGCGGCCGATTCTAGGACTCGCGTTGACGTTGTCCCTACCGAAATGACTCGTCCTCGCTCGGTGCGACAGACGTTCAACTTTTCAGCCGAGCCTTCGGACAACTCTCCCCATTCAAAATGCATTTCGTGTTCACTCAATCGATCTGACGACATTGGTCGAAATGTCCCTAATCCCACATGCAAGGTGACGGCTGCGGTGTACACGCCTTTCTGCTGCAAGTGACGAATGAGGTCACGTGTGAAGTGCAATCCCGCAGTTGGTGCTGCGACAGAACCAGGAGTCTTGGCGTACACAGTCTGATAGTTTTCGATGTCGCGATCGACCATTTGACCATCGCGAATGTATGGAGGCAGAGGCACGCGACCGTACTTCTCAAGAACTTCCCAAAGCCCTGCACTTGAATCCAACGGGCGAACTGCGATGTGTCCGCCTTCCAATTTGGAAAGTACGGTCAAGGCGGGAAAGTCGCGACCGTCGCGGTCCTGTAATGTGATCGTTTCTCCAACTTGGATCTGTCCGCGAGTTTTGCTCAGGATCTCCCAAACGCCGTCTTGGCCCTGCCTGAGAAACAAGCCTTCCCAACGCCCGCCCGTCGCCGTGCGCGAGCCAACCAATCTGGCTGGAATCACTTTTGAATTGTTGAGCACCAGCGCATCACCGGGCTCGATCAAGTCAGGCAAGTCGCGAACATGGTGGTGAGCGATGGTTCCCAGCTTGCGATTAATCAACATCAATCGCGCGTCAATTCGATGCTCAACCGGATGCTGTGCGATCAATTCTCGCGGCAAATGGAAATCATAGGACGCGACTAGGTCCAAGTCGACTTCTGTACTATCCACTCCAAAACTCCGTTATCTCAAAAGTCTTCAGCTACTACGCCGCGGCGTTTTTTCCTAACTTCGAATCACGCAAACTCGTCTCAAGGTCACACAGTTTACTAGCCGCAAGTTATCAAGGATACTTCTGTCGAGTAAAATGCATAGATCCTAAGCATTCTATGTTACTTGGGAGTGATCCCCGCCTTTGTTTCCAAGAGGCCAGTGTTTCCTAGAATCCGTCCCTCGCGGGAATGACACCTCCAACTTAGTGTACTGTTTAGTTGTACTGTGCGAATTGCCCTGACGATAACCGAACTTGATCCAGGTGGCGCCGAAAAATGCTTGGTGCAGCTAGCCATCTACTTGGCTGGTAGGGGTCACGAGGTTGAGGTCATCGCATTGGGGCCAACGCCCAATAGCTCCTTAGGTTCATCGCCCAATCGAACGCTGTTGACGGATCAGCTTACGCAAGCTGGAGTTCCCTGGAAGTTGGGCAACGCAGCTGGACTTCTAAGTCTACCTCGCGTTGTACGATGGCTTCGAACTGAGTTGCAGCGGATTCAGCCAGACATCGTTCATTCGATGCTATTTCACGCCAATGTAGTGACCGCGTTAGCGAATCGAAAATTGGCAATTCCTCACATTGGTGGCGCTAGGGTCGGCCAACCAAGCCGACTTAGACGATCGGCTGAGGCGTGGGCGGCTGGGCGAATGCACAAGATGGTGTGCGTCAGTCAGGGAGTTGCGACACAATGTGCAGGTTCAATTGCTCAAGACAAACTGGTCATAATTCCCAATGGAATTCCCGCGGCAGAATTCTCGCTGTCAGTCTGTGATCGACCGGCGGAACTGCGTCAGATTCTTCCTAACGATCAGACGCCCTATTTTATTTTTGTGGGACGGCTGAGCAAACAAAAGGGAATTTTGCCGCTAATGAAAAAAGTCGACCTGTTGCTGGACGAAGTGCCTGATCACCACATGATTCTTTTAGGTGATGGTCCTCTAAGATCGGAGATTCAGGAGTCGATAAACGAATCTCGCAATGCAACTCGCGTTCATTTGCTAGGCTGGAGGCCTCAAGCAAGTCCATGGATCGCGCACAGTCGAGCACTACTCTTACCCAGTCGCTACGAAGGTATGCCCAACGTCGTTCTGGAAGCGATGAGCGTAGGTCGACCCGTGGTCGTCTTTGCCGTTGAGGGTGTTGCGGAATTGCTCGGTGAACAGTCTGAGCAGATTGTGCATGGTGATCTGGAGCAGTTCATTGGACGCGTTCACCAGTTTGCGAACTCGGACAAAATCGCATCGCTGGGAGTCGAAAATCGAAAGCGAGCTGAAGCCTTGTTTCGACTGGAAGACCAACATGCCAAGTACGAACAACTCTATTTGGACTGCCTTCGGTCTAGTAAGACTGCCAAAGGTTAACAAAAAAGGAATAACGTTTCATGACCCTTTGGTCCGCTGCTGTGCTCATGTTTCTTGTGCTTGATCCACTGGGAAACATGCCGTTCTTTGTTGTTGCCATTCAACGGATCGAACCGCATCGACGCGTACGAGTAGTCCTGCGCGAGCTGCTGATTGCCTTAGCTGTTTTGGTGCTGTTCTTATTTGTGGGGCAGTACCTTCTGCGTTTGTTGCAGCTTTCTTCGACTGCCTTAACGACTTCCGGCGGCATCATCCTAATGATCATCGCGCTGCGAATGATCTTTCCTCGGCCGGACCTGGGCGGAAACGAAATTGAAGGCGAGCCTTTCATCGTGCCGCTTGCCATCCCTTACGTCGCAGGTCCTTCGGCACTGGCAACCTCGTTGTTGTTGGTCAGTCGCGAGCCGGATCGATGGCTAGAGTGGCTCTTGGCCGTTTTCGCCGCCTGGTTGGTCACGGCAGCGATCCTATCCTGCTCCAGCTTCTTCGCTAGGTTCCTAGGCCATCGCGGTTTGGTAGCCATCGAACGACTGATGGGAATGTTGCTTGTAACTGTTGCGGTGCAGATGCTGTTGAATGGGCTTGGGCAATTTTTGAAGGAACTACCTGCGGGCACTTAACCGCTAATCAGTAGAGAATGTCTCGCTATTGATTCCGGCTAGTTTAGTGGCATCACTCGCTTTTCTAATGCGAACATCTCGACGCGTCCACATTGTGCACACCTGAACGCCTTCAGGAAGTAGCGATCTCTAAAGTTTGTTTTCGCACTTCCAAATGCCGTTTTCTCTGGAGCACCTGCCACCCAGGTTCCAACGTCTACAAAACCCCTATGCCCGCCATCCGCGATAAAACCCTCAGTCATCGGAACTGTGCAATGCGTACACGTTGGAATAATTGGAGTTTCGGTATTCATTTTTTGTGCCGTGTGTCAGCCCAGCGCTGTGAAACATTTTTTGAACCGCAGGCGCTAGCCGCAGTACGCAAATTTCTGACTCCCGCAATCATGGCTTGATCACAACCAAGTCTAGTCGCACGAAAAAAGGGGATGCGAAAAATCGCATCCCCTTGATTATAGTTTAGTCGAGTGTGTATCAACTTTATGGATTGGCTTGTGGCCGCGGCATTTTCGCGATCACTTGATCGACCAAGCCATACGCCACGCCTTCTTCGGCCGACATAAAGCGATCGCGGTCAGTGTCTTTCTCGATAGCTTCCAGAGTCTGACCGGTGTGCTTCATGAGGATCTCATTGAGCTTACGCTTGGTCTTACGGAATTCGGTCGCGTGAATCAGGATTTCTTCCGCAGTTCCCTGCATGCCTGCGAGAGGCTGGTGAATCATGATTCGCGAGTTTGGTAAGCTGAAACGCTTACCTTTGGTGCCCGCTGCCAGTAGTACTGCGCCCATGGAGGCTGCTTGACCGATGCAGAATGTCGCGACATCGCACGAGATGAACTGCATCGTGTCGTAAATGGCCAACCCGGCTGTCACGCTACCACCTGGAGAGTTGATGTACAGGTGAACGTCGGCTTTAGGATCTTCGGATTGAAGGTGCAACATCTGAGCGACGAGTACGTTGGCGACTTCGTCGTTGACTTGCGAGCCCAAGAAAATGATTCGATCTTTGAGCAGTCGGCTGTAGACGTCGTAGACTCTTTCTTCGCGGCCGCTTTTCTCGATCACGTAGGGTATAGTCGGCATATTGAAACCTATGGACAAAAGCTTGAGAGATGACTGAAACGATTGAGACAGTTGTGAGCGCGGGGTATTCACACGCTCTGAACAACCGTCTTAGCTAGCTGCCGGAGCGGGCTCAGGCTGAGTCTCGATCGGCTTGGTCAAAATCTCGTCGACCAATCCATAGTCCTTGGCTTCTTGAGCTGACAGGAAGAAATCGCGATCCGAATCTCGAGCGATGTCATCCGCGGACTTACCGCAGCATTCCGCCAAAATTTCGTTGAGCAAAGTTCGGTACTTGAGGATTTCGTTTGCCTGAATTTCGATGTCGGAAATCTGTCCCGAAACACCGCCCGCAGGTTGGTGAATCATCACTCGCGAGTGTGTCAAGCAGTAACGCTTGCCCTTCGCACCGCCTGCCAGCAGGATTGCCGCACCGCTAGCAGCTTGCCCAACGCAATAAGTTGCGATTGGACACGACAGGATCTTCATCGTGTCGAGGATCGCCAGAGTCGCAACAACATCACCGCCAGGGCTGTTGATGTAGAAGTGGATATCCTTGCGGCGATTTTCGCTCTGCAAGTAAAGCAGCTTCATCACTAATTCGTTGGCGTTGCCGGTATGGATTTCGCCCTGCAAGAAAACAATTCTGTTTTCCAGCAAGAGGTCACCCAAGGTCATCTGCCGTTGCCGCTGATAGCTGGCTGCGGCATACGAATTGGAAACTTGGTTTCGATAGGAATCAGAATTCAACATACACTCCTTGTCGTTGTGGATGAGCGCCAGATCTGTTCGGAATATTGGTTGATCCGATCAACAAAACAGCGATGACCTAAGTCATCGCTGCTAGCTTCTGCAATTCTATTCAGCCTTTTCCTTCTCAGGCAACTTAGCTGCTCCCGGAATTTCCGGTGGAGCGTTGTCGTGCTTGGCCTCAGGAATGTCTACAAAGTTACCAGCAATGGCAAAATCGATGTCGCTGCTAACAGTCTTGGCCGACAAGAAACTGTCGTCTTGATTGTCGGTTACCTTGGCGCCTTCAGCGATGTGTTGAATCACCATGCGTTCGATGATTTGATTGCGAAGAGCGTCCATCTGACCAGTCTTCTCTAGTCGCGAACGAATTCGACGAGCAGAAGTGTCATTTTGGTCGGCCAGCAAGGCAATTTCGTCATCGTAGTCTTTGGCGGATGGCTCAAGCTTCAGATCTTCAGCAATCTTTTCAAGCACAAAGTGTTCGCGAAGAGCGTTGATCGTCGATTCGCGAGCATTGATACGGGCCATGTTCACATAGCTGGTGATCTGCTCTTGGCTGAAACCGCTGCGTTGCAATTCCAAAACCATTCGCTGTAATTCGCGATTGGTTTGGCTGCGAACCAAAGATTCTGGCAATTCCCAGTTGGCTCCCTTAGTCAGCTCGGCAACGATCTGCTTTCGCAACGATTGTTGTTGGTGATAATCGAACTGCTGAGTCAATTCTTTGCGGACGAAGTCACGCAATTCTCCCGAGCTGTCAAAGCCCAGCGACTCAAGCATGGTACCGCTGATTTCGTCGATTTCGATCCGACGGATCTCAACAATTTCGAACTCAGCGTCAATGTCTTGCTCTCGCAACTTTTCGTCGGCGGCTGAGCTAGACAGTTTGACTTTGGTGGAGACCTTATCGCCTTCCTTCTTGCCGACCAGCAACTTGTCGAACTCTTCTACGCGAGCATCGCCAAAGTTCAGCGTCTTGCGAACAACGGTCTTTTCCTCTTGGAAATTGGAGATTTCACGACCGTCAAACTTGAAAACACCGTTCAGAATGACGGTATCGCCAGCGCGGCATTCGCCATCAACTGGTTCGCCTTCCATGAAGCGAGTCAGCGTCTTATTCAAGTGGTCATCAACGTGCTTGTCGGTGATCGCGCAAACAGGTCGGTCCAGCTTGAGCTCTTTCCAGTCTGGTGTTTCGAAGTCAGGTCGGACTTCGATGTCGAATTCGTAAACAAAGTCGCCGGTTTCAGGCAGATCAACCGAATCGTAGTTCAGCGATGGCTCGCCGATCGCTGAGAAATAATCTCCGTCGGTCACCTTTTGCAGGCTGTCCATAACTAGCGAGCTCTTGACTTGCTCGGCAACTTGTTCCTTGAAGCGGCTTTCAACCAGCTTGCGAGGTGCCTTACCAGCGCGGAAGCCTGGCAATTCAGCCTTAGGAGCGATTTCGCCATAAGCTTCGCTGCGATAACGCTCGACTTCCGAGCGTGGAATCGTCACGACTACGTGACGTTCGCAAGTTGACTTGGTGTCAATCTTGACAGCCATGTTCAGTTCTGGCTTTTGTGGAAGCTCGGTTGTGTTTTCAACTTCGGTTTCGGTGGTTGCCATACCTGCAAAAACTCCGGCAAAGCTAATTGAGAGTACTAACTAATCTCTGCGGCGGTTCGATTACAAGAAACTGTAGCAATCGGCCGAGTCAGGACTATACGCAGCAAAAGGAAAAAACGGCAAGGCTGTAAAGAGCGGGCGATGGGATTCGAACCCACGACAACAACGTTGGCAACGTTGTGCTCTACCAACTGAGCTACGCCCGCGATCTTCGACTTTAGGACTTCTAACGAGTCCCTCCGCCGATTTCCAGCCTGCCGTCTGATTTTCCGTACTGTTAAATTGAGTGAGCAGCGATTGTACGATAAAGTTGACCGTTGACGATCACCCATTCAAAGTTCTTCGCTGCTCTGGTGTCATGTGAGCCAGCTTTAGCTTGCTACACTGAGTGGGGAAGATTATAGGGTTCGTTTGGTTCATTGCAAGGCAAGTTTCGCACCAATCTTTACTTTGCGTTTTTCGGCCGTTGGCCCTCCATGTTTCAACCTTTTCTAGCTTCTGCACTTGGAAAATCCTCGATGCTGCTCTTAAGTTCGCCGCTTCCGCCAATCTTTGCCACCCCCACGCCCTCATTGGGGCTCGGCCAATCCTCGGAAAGAACGACACAACAAGCAGACTCAGCCAATCGCCCCCCCTTTCATGGATTTCGCGGTATTCGCGGGCTTTGTGCTGTCTACGGCTTACGATGTTGGTCCTGTTTTCTATCGTTTTTGCTTGTCCTAGCTTGTCTAGGGCCGGTCCGGGCTGGACTGACTGCTTCCGAAGTGGTCGTGGTTGTTAATGGCCAGTCCGTGAGCTCGAGAACTTTAGCCAATCATTATGCCCGATTGCGCCAGATTCCATCCATTAATATTGTGGTTTTGGAGAATGTGCCGGACGCCGAGACGATCTCGGTCGCAGACTTTCGCGAAAAAATCTTGAAGCCGCTTTTGCTGGAAATCGAACAGCGGAAATTGGCCAACCACATTCAGTGCATCACCTACTCAGCCGATTTCCCAACCGCTATCGACATTAGCGCCGACCTAGCCGAATTAAAGGATCTGAACACTGTCTTCACTAAAGTCGCGTCAATTAATGGTCTGACCTATCTCTACGACCTGACGCAACGTAGCGATCCGGCATACATCACTACCGAAGCCAACTTCTACGCGCGTCGACCCATGAGCGTGTTTTTTACGAACCCAGGCGGTAAAGAGACTGAGGAGTTGTGGGGCGAGATCAATGTCTCGCAAGTCGCCGGTGAGTACGCTAAAGCCGGCGAATTGGTTAACAAACTGTTGGAAAAGGCTCCCTATCAATATCCGCTGAAGTATTTCGCGGCTGCGTTGGCTGCGCAAGCCGGTGATAAAGAAAAGGCTCTGAAGTTATTAGACGATGCCATCGCAGCCGGTTGGAACAGTGGTGCTTACCTGTCCAAAGATCCGCAGTTCGAGTCGCTCAAAGAAAATGACGAGTTCCTTTCCTTGATGGATTTGCTGGATCACGATGGCGGGAAGTGGCAACCAACCGTGCCATTTAACGCGCGTTCAATGTGGGGTTCCAACGGAGTTGAATTCGCTCCCAATTTAAAGCAGACCAACCTTGGCATGCGCTACATGCTCTCGACAGTTCTGGGTGTGACGCGAGGTCTTGGGACATCATTGGACGAAGCTATTGAATCGCTGAAGCGCGCAAAGTCAGCTGACTTCACTCATCCCGCTGGCGGATTCTATTTCTCGTCGACTTTGGATATACGCACCAAAACACGACAACCCAACTTTGCTTTAGCCGTCGAAGAGTTACGAAAGTTAGGCTTCGATGCCGAGGTGGTGGTTACCGAGTATCCCAAGAATCAAAAGGTTATGGGCGCTCAATTGGGAACGCCCTCGATGGATTGGTCCAAGACTGGAAGCAAATTGCTGCCCGGTGCGATCGTCGATAACTTGACGAGCCTTGGAGGCGTGATGACTCCACCAAAGTCTCAAACGCCTTTGTCCCACTTCATTGCATCCGGAGCCGCGGGCAGCTCGGGCACGGTTACCGAGCCCTATTCGGTGCCATTCAAATTTCCCTCGCCGATGTTGTACTTGCATTACGCTCAAGGACTGTCGTTGGCCGAAGCGTTTTACCAAAGCATCACTGGGCCTTATCAACTGCTCATCGTTGGCGATCCACTTTGTCAGCCGTTTTCGATCGCTCCCAACCAGCCGATCGATACAAGTTTGAGGTCCGTCAAGCTTGGGAGCTCTATCCAATTCACGCCAGATCTTTCAGGGCCGAGCTATTCAGATTGGCTGAACATGAAACAACCGCCAGCCAAGCGAGCCACCCAAATTCGCGCGACCAAAGTTGCCATTCAAATCGATGGACTGGCTCCGCTCGGTGGTAACATTCAGCCCAACGTGAATGTCAAAATGGACCGACTAGCTTTGGGCTACCATGAAATCCAAGTCGTCCTCATTGCCGATGATCCACTCAGGCAAAGATCGATGCAAGTCATTCCTGCTTGGATTGGTGATACCGATCTTATTAGTCTCAGCGTTGACAACGCTAAAGAAAAAGTCGAGCCCAAGGTCTCTTTGGCTAAAGGCAAATTCCAAGTGCTGGTCAAAGTGCCCGAGGGTTGCTCCGAGGTTTCCATTCATCACCATCACGAGCAGGTTGCCACATCGAAGCCCGAGGGCGCTGAGGTGAAGATCGACCTTGATCCCAAGCAGCTCGGAATGGGGCCAGTGAGTTTACAAGCCCGAGCTAAACTAGCCGATGGAGGCAGCGTAGCCAGCTTGCCTCTGTGGATCGAAGTACTGCCATAACGTAGCTGCCGCTGCCAAGCGGTGGAGCTTCGCCAGAAACTCAGTACTTTGTATGACCTCTGTTACTGCGCCGGGATCGCTTGAAGGCCGTACTGCTCGCCGACGGCACCTGTTACTTGAATCGTGTAAACTCCAGCTTTAGGAAACTTGACGAGCATCGCGACTCCACCCTCGGAGTCCTCTGTTTCCTGACTTGCGATTTCGATGCCGCGATTGTTCTTGACGATCAACGACTTTAGTGACTGGCATTTGCAGTAGAAGATCACGTGCTCGGCTTCTTTCGCTTGGTAGAGCCAAAGTTCGGAGCCCGTTTCGCCCATGCTTTGTTTTTTCGATTCGCCACTAGCGATCGACTTTGGAACATCAGCTTGGGCCGATAGCTCATACTTGCCGCCTCCGCCATTACCCACAGAGCTTACTGCGACTAGAAGCGTCGCATCGGAGTAGGCGGTGTAACGCAACTGGCTCTTTAGATCGTCATTGTAGTCGTCATTGATGTCGATCAATTCCCCGCGCTGATCGTAGAGATGCACCATTGGATCGAATTCGTTGCTGTTGACTCGAAGGGTCAGTGTTTGACCAGATTTCGGTTGCAGTTGATAGAAGCGAAACTCGCCGAGTCTTAAAGTTTGGTTGCTCGAAGATCCCACCGCCAACTTGTCTTGTGGTTCAACTACCTTTAACGACACCTTGGTGTCCACAGTGGAGAGCAATTGAAGCTGGTAACGATCATCTCGCCCCAACATGACCACATAGCTCTTGCTTTTCCCTTTGCCGAATTCGGCGAGTGTTTTCAAATCCGGAAGGTCAGTCTGTTTGTCCAACGCATCTACGCTGGGCTTTCGTTTCGGTGCATAGACAAGGCGCGAAATCACTCTATGGTTCGAGCTGACTTCAAAGATGCGGAGCGCTTTCTGGATTCCAGTAATATCCAAGACTGCGGCCTGTTGCGAGGCTAGGTTCAGCTCGAGTTCCTTGTCCAGCACGCCGCGCTGAGCCAACTTCAGGCGAAACTGGAATGGCTTACCGCGATTCCCCTGAACCCTCAAGTGATATTCACTGCGATTAGATGAATCCGGCTCTTCGAGGATGTACAGAGAGCCCCAAGGGCTGACCTCTCCTCCTTTGCTGTCGGTCAACGTAAACTCGCCAGAGAATTTAGTGCCCATGTTATCAATCGTGATGTACTGCTCTTGAGCCGACGAAAAGAAAAAGTGAGCGATCCCATCACGATCGAATTCTCCGTTGACCGGTTGGTCAAGCGAGATTTCTTTCGCCATGAACTTCTGCATGCTCAACGAGTAGTTGCCACCGCCTTTTTGTTCGAAGCCTTGAACTCCGATTTTGTAAGCCCCATCCGAAGGCAATCGAAAAACCATGCGGCAGTTGCTGCCTTCTTCATCAACAGTCTCGAGCACACTCTCCTTCGCAACACTATCCGCGCGGATCATCGAGACTACCGCATCAAAATCCCGAGTCCGAACTTCGACCGAAACTGTCTCGCCTTTCTTCCCTGAAAAAGTCCATCGATCCATGGTGGCCGGCGTCAGGTACTTGTTGAAGCTGCCCGGTTTGTCGATCTCACGCACACTATCTTGAGTCGCCATTAATGGGCAAGCGAACCAAGCAAAGTGAAGCAGCAGAAATCCCGCGACGATTCGAAGGTTCAACACACTCATTTTTCGCTTCCTTTGGCTGATCGATCGTTTGTACCTGAAATGTTCAATCTAGTGGGGTTGAGTGTCTCTGTCCACTTTTTGCCAAGGCGGAGGCTCGCCGTTACCTCCACGGATCCAACGGGAAAGCGGAGGAAATTTCTCTCACAAAGGCATTAAGGCACGGAGTTAAGAGCTCGACCGGTAGAGATCGATGGAGGCAATGTCGCCTTCTGCTCCACAAAAGTATGCGTGGCTGTTCTCTTCCCCTGGTTGAAAGAAGTCTATTCGTCGACTCAAAAGCGTGACGGAGAGCTTCTTGCGCGAAGCGTAATGTGACTATCATTATCGGTTGGCATCGAAGCGGGCAAGCTCTTGCCGATGAACATCGAAGAGCTGAAAGTTAAGGCCGTAGCTTGGAAAGGTAAGCATGAGCAGATTTGTATTCACTGACGAATCGGTCAATTGGTGTATCGTTGCTTTACGCGAACTAAGATTGCATTTTGAATCAACCCCAACACCGTCTGACTCAAATTTTGACTACCCTGTCTACAACATGATGGCAGACGCTTTAGAGTGGTTAGACGAAAGGCCCGAATCACTGCTAACGATCGGAATGCTAAAGCAGCTATACACTGCGCTGTTGAACGCAAGAACAACCATAATTTTGAGTGAGGACTCGAGTGGACTTTGTGCGAAGTTGCTCGATCAAGCTGCGCTGTCGATTCCTGCGTGGACTGGACTTCGAATTGATCGAAGGAGTTCAACATTTGGCGAAACTTTCAAAAGTTTACAGTCATCAGCGATGTCAACAGTGGAGAAAGAACTTGGAAAACTCTAACGAAGTTGTTGTAGGCTGGCAATTCGCGGTTGCCTTCTGTCGTCGCTCCGCGACTAACGAATAACGAATCTTGATTCGCAAGTTTCCTGGAATTGGCATCCCAGGCTCGAAAAATGCCATCGCATTCGCGATTGAATACCAGTAGCGAAGCATATGAGCTAATTGAGCCAACGGCTTGAGTACATTCGAGTAGGGAAAGGCAAAGAAAAACTCTCAGAGGTACTAAGGCACGGAGTCAAGAGCCCTCAGTTTCACGATCGGAGCATTCTTCAAATGTCCTTCAACGGTTCCATCCGTGTCTTCTGTGCAATCCGTGTCCAGCTTCTCTTCCCGGATAAATCATCCTCGCTCCATAGGCCTGGGGACGTAATTGGACACGGAAGACACTGAAGACACGGCGAAAGATCCTCTGCGCTCTCAGCGGCTCTGCGTTTCAATTTCCTGGATTCCACCTAACCTCCTTCCCGGGGCGTTACACCCGTGAAGTCTAGATACTGGGGCGGGAAGCAGGAGTGCCGCACAAGGGCACTACAATTAGTACCACTAATCTAGCGGTCCCCAAAATCTAGCTTTGACTAGGGGCTTGAGCTAATTGCCGATAGAATGCTCCTCCCGAACCGCAAAAGCGTTGGGTGGCTTGACCAAAGGTGACTCGCACCGACACTAAACAATCAAGCGTGTTCGACAGTTAGACCATTTTTAGGAAGAGTATCGTGGCATCGGCTGACCAAAAAAAGCGAAAGTGGCGATCGGATGATCCGAAACCAACTCAGCCAATCCTTGACCGCCAGCCTCCCTGCGACGTTTCTGCGGAAATTGCCGTATTGGGTAGTATTCTTTTGATGCCGGACGTTTGCGACGAACTGGCTCTGGTGCTCAAGCCCGAAGATTTCTACGACGACGCCAATCGAAAGCTCTACGAGCACATGATTGGCATGGTTGAGATGGGCCTAAAGATCGACGTCACGCTGCTGGTAAATCGACTGAAGACCGCGGAAGACTATGAAGCTGTTGGCGGTAGCGCTTATCTTGCCAAGTTGGCGAACTCGGTGCCCAATGCGGCTCACGCGGTCTACTACGCTAAGATTGTTCAGCAGAAGTCCACGCTGCGAAAGCTGATCGAAGCCAGCACTAGCATTCTGCGCGACGCTTACGACGAAGCGGTCGATCCTAAAGAGTTGCTCGGTCAAGCCGAACATCGCGTGCTGAGCATCCAGGACGAACGCGGTAGTCAGAACGCAGAAAATATCGGATCGCTTTTGACCAAAGCCATGGAGCGAATCGATGCGCGGATGCGCGGCGAGCACGCGCAGGGTGGTGTCGACACGCACTTTGTGGGCTACGACGAACAATGCGGAGGCTTTCACAACGGTGAGTTGATTATTCTTGCCGCGCGACCCTCTATGGGTAAGACCGCGTTGGCGTTGAACTTTGCCGAAAATGTCGCGCTGCTCGGTCGCGTTCCGGCGCTGATGGTTAGCTTGGAAATGTCCGGCGTTGAACTGGCCGATCGTTTGCTCTGTTCTGTAGCTCGAGTCAACGGTCACAAACTTCGAACTGGTAATCTCAGCCAGGAAGAGCGACAGCGATTGGTGCGCAAAGCTTACGAAGTCAGCAACGCGCCGTTGTACGTTGATGATGCTCCTAGCCGTACGGTCAGCGAAATTGCCGCCGTTGCTCGACGCATCAAGCAGCGGGAAAAAAGACTGGGGCTAATCGTAGTCGACTATTTGCAGTTGATTGAGCCCGACAATTCGAAAGATCCCCGACAGGAACAGGTTGCAAAGATCGCTCGACGCCTAAAAGGTCTCGCGCGGGAGCAGCAGGTTCCCGTGTTGTGTTTGTCGCAATTGAACCGGCAATCCGAAGACGGCAAGGACCACCGTCCGAAGATGAGCCAATTGCGGGAGTCGGGTGCTATTGAACAGGATGCTGACGTGGTGATGTTTGTGCACCGCGAAGAGTACTATCATCGCGGCGATGACGCGGCTCAGTATGCTGGTCAAGCCGAGCTAATCATTGCCAAGCAACGTAACGGTCCCGTTGGCGATATCGAACTCACTTGGGAAAAGGACTTCACTCGCTTCAGCGATCGCGCTCCCGAGCGCCATTCCGAGTTCGACAACTACAACAGCAACTTCCAATCGCCCGGAAATTTCTGATTCATCGTTGCACATAGCCACCGTCGCCAGACGGTGGAGAGTCGTAGGGTGTGTGAAGCCGTGCCTTTGCCAATTGTGTTTCAAGTTCGTTGGAGTCTGCCCTTGCGATATTCTACTCGCTACGACTGACTGCACGCGTAACACACCATCGCGGCTACTCTTCTATCCAATTCACTTGTTGTTTCTAGGTGAACCGCTTTGCACGTAGCAACTGTCGCCAGACGGTGGATTGTTGTACCAGCCAATAGACTCGCAGTCTTTCATCCTGTCTTTCCACCGCTTGGCAGCTTGGCAGCGGTGGCTACTGCCTCCTTTCTTCGTGACTGTCTCGCGTAGCTAGCATTTTCAGAAATCTCACAATCAAAAAACACTGGTCTTGCACAGGTACATTTGTACGTGTACGATAAGTACAAATGTACTGGAAGATTCAGTGGAGGGAATGATGGTTGATAAGCCGGGACTATCCAAGGGTGAGATGACAGTTGCTAGGATTCTGTGGGAACACGGTCCGGCGACGGTCAGAACGATTCATGATGCTCAAGCTGACGGTCAGCAGATGGACTTTGCGACTGTCCAAACCTATCTGCGTCGTTTGGAATCCAAAGGCTATGCCTCATCGGTCTTGGAGGGCAAGACACGTGTCTACTCCGCCAAGACAAAGGCGAAGACGGTTATCCGAAAAACGGTCGACGAACTTGTGTCGCGGTTGTTTGGTGGTCAATCGATGCCACTAGTTCGACATCTCATCGAAGAGCGCGGAGTCTCAGCCGACGAACTGGCTGAACTACGATTGTTGATCGAGCGACTCGAAGAGGAAGGCAAGCAATCATGACTCAAGACCAAATTCTTTTGCTGCTGTGGAATCAAGCTTGGCAAATTGCCTTGTTGTGGCTGATGGTAACCTTTGCCTTCCGTAGGCTTGCAAAAAGCCGGCCTCATCTGGGACATGTCTTTTGCATACTACTGCTGATCAAGTTTCTAATTCCTCCGATCTGGAGCAGTCCCGTTAGCGTTTTCAGTTGGCTGGCATCGGCCGTTGAGCAGACTTCAATTTCGTCACTCTGGGACAATTCAGCAAGCGACACATCAGTCGCCGCATCACCAAGCTCCTCAAACAATGCTCAATCAGGATTAGTCAACTCAGGTTGGTCGACCTCTGTTTTGAACATACCGCTAAGTCTAAAAGTTTCGGAATCGACCAGCACGCAGAGTATGTCTGCGATCTGGAAAATAGGGCGATTTGGCTCGGTAGATTTAATACCGCTTCTGTTTTGGAGCTGGCTTGTTTCTGTCATGATTGCCAGCCTGTGGCAATGGGGGCGATACTTCATCTTCCTGCGGTGGATCAACAGCCGACGCTTCGAAGAATCCGAACGAGTGCAAGGAATACTCACAGAACTTGTCGAATGGCTGGAGATTCGTCGCAAGATTCGAGTGAAGATACTAACCGATAGCGTTGGACCCTCCATTGTGGGCCTTTTCGCTCCGACGATTCTCTTGCCGAAAGTGATTGTCGAAAAGTTGAGTGACGCGGAACTGCGAGCTTTGATTGCTCACGAGTTAATTCACGTTCGCAGAGGTGATCTAGTTTGGTCACTCTTGCAGATGATCGTGAATTGTCTGTGGTGGTTCCATCCAGTTGCTGGATGGCTCAATCAAAGAATGAGTGATGTGTCGGAGTTGTGTTGTGACCAGGAGACCATCTCTAGCTTGAGATGTGACGCAAGTACCTATGCTAGATGTTTAATTAGTGTTTTGGAACAGAAGCATCAGTTGCATGTTGCTCCGGCGCTGCCGGGGGTGCGACCGATGCAGGTGACCGTAGAACGATTGGAGAGAATTATGCGATTGAAGCAAGGAAGTTGTCAACGTAATCCTATCTGGATTTGGGGCCTGTTGTTTGTCTTGGCGATGGTCATGATTCCGGGGGCTCAATTTGGCCTTGGACAACAGACCAACGACGGTACAGAAAAAACTACAGCGTCAACGGACGACGGATCCAAGGCGGAAACTCACACCTACTCGGTTAAGGATCTTTTGGATCGCGTTGTTACTGATGGTTTGGCGCAAAAGACTGATGCTGATGATGTGCTTTTGAACATTTTGCAGGAGTATACCGCGGAGCCGAGCGATACCAAAGTCGAGCTACTTCCGTTGATTATGGCTCAACCAGCTCCTGTTGATGCAAAGTCATTGCCTGCGCAAGCCTTGGCAAAGCCAAACGGCGAGTACAAGTTGGAAAAAGGCGAGTTAACGGTAACTGCTCCATCTTCCGTCATCAAAACTGTGGAAGATCGGATTGCCAAGTATCGCGAACACGGATTCAAATTGATCGCCATCAATTTCCAGTTGTTTGAATGCCCGAGTAGTGTTGTGGTTGAGGCAACAAAACTATCGGCAACTAATGAGATGGCAGTCGCCAAGTTGAGCGAAACGCAGGTTACGGCACTTGTCGATCGAGCAAAAGACGGTAGTGAAGTTAGTCGGCTGATGGCGCCAAGCCTGATGGTCTGCAATGGCCAGCACGCTCAATGCTCAACGAGTTCACAACTGGCTGTTGAAGGCGCAGGCGAAAGCGATGTAGTCAAGACGGTGGAAACAGGCGTGTGGTTAGATGCGACGCCAGTTCTGCAAGAGAAAGACAAGGTTCAGCTCCACTTCGCTACCAAAGTTGTGACTCCCAACAGTTCGGCTTCAACGCCTGCTGCTACGAATACCGTGCAGCTTGAAACTGGAGTAGAAATGCAACTTGGGGAATCTATGGTCGTAGCTCACAAGCCGAAGGATGCATCCAAAGCTAATAAGGATAAGTGGTTGTTGGTCGTCGTGAAATGTTACGATCCAAAAACTGAACGACCAGCACCAGCTTCAAAGTAAGCTAAGTCTGTTCTTGTTAGTTTGCTATCTGAACTGGCCGTGTCTTCCCTGCGCTCCGTGTCCAATTTCCCGTTTTCGATGATTGGACACGGAAGGCCCGGAGGACTCGGCGAAAGCCAAGTGTTGCTGTACTAATATCGCTATGACCGCTGTACTAGCGGCGTTGTTGATATCGCTTGGATGCTTCGAGTAAGATCGCTCGCTCTCGCTCTGTAAGGCTAGCTTCGCCTTCGCGGCTGATCTTAGCTAAGATCTCGTCGACCTGTTGATCTTGACGCGATTGCTCTTGTTGGACACGCGGAGCAGCTTTGACGTTTCGCTTGCCCTTATTCGACTTAGCCGCTGGCAAAAATCGATCGACAATCTTCTCTAAATTCCAACTGCGTTTGTAGTACAAAAATCCAAAACCGACACCTCCAAGGTGAGCAGCGTGGGCGACGCCAGTTCGCCATTGTGGAGTGCTGATCTGTTGAATCAACGGGAACAGATCGTACAAAACGTAGATCACCAGCAGCCAAATAATCGGTACTGGAATGAAGAAATAGATGTTCACCGTGTAGCCTGGATTCCACATCGCGAACAAACAGAATATCGCCATGATCGCTCCCGACGCACCAATGGCGGGCGCACGTTCGCCCGTAGCAAGTTGGATAACGACGTACGCTATGCTAGAGAAGATCGCTGCGGCAATGTAGAAGAAAAGAAACTCGCGCGAGCCGTAATGCAGTTCCAAAGATCGTCCAAACCAAACCAGCACGATCATATTCATCAAGATGTGCCAAAGGCCGAAGCGATCATGCAGGAAAGCCGATGTTAACAGTCTCCAAACCTGGCCGCTCATCACCTTATCGGTATCCAGGGCTAACCATTTTTCGACGACGGACTGGTTGGAAAATCCAAGTTCCCCGTCATCGCCTCTGCGCGGATTCCCTCGCTCTACAAAAAACAGTTGAGCAAGAAAGACTAGCACTGTGAGGATGACAATGCGCTTAACCGTGGGGGTATCCCCCAGGATTGAAGGTGCGCGGTCGTCCTCGCGTATGTAGTCTCGACTGTAAATTCCCATTATGCAACTCGAACTGATCTTGTGGGCTTCAGAATTCGCCCTTGAGTATAGCCAAAAGGTCGCGGAAGTAATCAACGCTTGACTCAAGTGGGCGAACTTGATGGTCTTCTGCTATAATAGTAGATGCTAAACCCTACCTCGCTGAAATGCCATGACATGGTATCCCACCTCTCCCCTGCCCTGCCTCGAACTATGCTTTCACCAAGAGTTTGGACAATCGTTGTTTGTCTTATTTCGAACTCCACGATCCTATCCGCGCAAGATTCTGAAGAGTCGGCTATCAACTTTGCGACAGATGTCCGGCCGATACTCTCAGACAAGTGCTTCAAATGCCACGGCCCAGATAAGCAGCATCGAGCGACCGAGTTGCGATTGGATGAACAAGATTCGGTGCATGCTCTAGCGGTCAAGCCGGGAGATCCAGATGGTAGCGAGTTGATTCGACGCATCGTTGCAACCGATCCAGACCAGTTGATGCCACCGCCCGATTCCAAGATGAGCCTAACCGATAGCGAACGCGAAGTTCTGCGGAAATGGGTAGCCTCGGGTGCCAAGTTCTCCAAGCATTGGGCATTCGAAACTCCCAAAGCGGTCGCGTTGCCGCAGATCGATGCCGCTTCTTCCTGGGGAAAAAGCACCAACGCCGTTGATGCTTTTGTTGCCAAGCGGTTGAAAGAACTCAAGCTGTCTCCATCGAATCAGGCTGAACCGGAGACGCTTGTCCGAAGGCTTTACATGGACTTGATCGGATTGCCTCCCTCTGAAAGTGACATTCAGCAGTACGTCGATTCAACCGATCCACAGCGCTACGAGCAATTGGTGGATCGACTGTTAGCCGACTCACATTTCGGTGAACGTTGGGCCATTGATTGGCTAGACGCCGCTCGTTACGCGGACACTCATGGCTATCAAAATGATCGCTACCGGGCAACTTGGCCCTGGCGAGATTGGGTCGTTGACTCGCTGAACAAGAATTTACCCTACGATCAATTCATTACTTGGCAGCTTGCTGGCGACTTACTGCCTAATGCGTCTCGCGAACAGGTTTTGGCGACCGCATTCAATCGCTTGCACCGTCAAACCAATGAAGGTGGGAGTATTGAAGAGGAGTTTCGCGCCGAGTACGTGGCTGATCGCGTGAATACGTTTGGAGCGGCGTTCTTGGGTCTGACTTTGGAATGTGCTCGCTGTCACGATCACAAGTATGATCCGATTGGTCAACGCGAGTACTACCAGATCGCTGCGTTCTTTAACAGTATCGATGAATCAGGTCTTTACTCGCACTTCACCGACGCTGTTCCCACTCCAGCGTTACAGTTGAGCAACGATCAGCAGGAGCAAGCAATCAAGGACTTGAAGTCCAAGATTTTTGAAAAGGAAAAGCAGCTCGCACAGTTTCTCGCGTCGGAGCCGATTGCCGCGTTAACCGAAGATCGACAAGCTTTGGCAAATCGCATCACCGATAAGCTCAAGCAATCGCAGATTGCACAGTTTAGCTTCGACGAAATCACCGGTGGCAAGACTGTAAACAGTATCAAGCCGGATTCGTTTGGCAAAACACACGACGATCCGAAATTGGTTGATGGTGTAGTTGGCAAGGCTCTTTCGCTCAGCGGCGAAAACAGCGTTACGATGAGCGAAGGTGGAAGTTGGGAGCGTCATCAGCCGTTCACTTTTTCTCTGTGGCTGAAGGTGCCTAAGAAATTTGATCGAGCTGTCCTGTTGCATCGTTCGCGAGCTTGGACGGATTCCGCCAGTCGTGGGTACGAACTGTTGATCGAAAATGGCAAGTTAAGTGCCGCGCTGATTCACTTCTGGCCCGGCAACGCGGTTCGGGTGTTGAGCAAGCTTGATGTGCCATTGAATACTTGGTGTCAAGTGACTTGGACTTACGATGGCTCGAGTAAAGCTGGTGGTCTTAAGCTGTGGATGAATGGCCAGCTTCTCGAAACAGAGATTGTTCGCGACAACTTAACACAAGCGATCAAAGGCGGTGAAGCTAACGAGCTTGCGATTGGTCAACGCTTTCGGGATGTTGGTTTTAAAGGTGGCGAAGTCGACCAGCTAAGAATATTTCAAGCTTGTCTAAGCGACCTGGAATGTGCGATGCTGTATTGGCAAGATACTCGAACTGACAACATCGCCGACCAACTATCTAAATCAACAGAGTCACAGTTGCAGCAGTTCGCCGACCTTAGCTCGCCTGATCGCGCGAAGATTGAAACTGAACTTTTTGATTTGCGAGCTCAGCTCGCCAAAGCTTCCGATCCCATCCCTGAGATCATGGTGATGCGCGAGCTACCTAAAGCTCGACCGACTTTCATTTTGCGTCGCGGGCAATATGACGCTCCGTTGGAACAAGTGGATCGAGGTATTCTCGCGTCGATCCTGCCAATGAGTGTCCAAGAGGGAAAGCTGCCGAGTCGACTGGACCTCGCTCGTTGGTTAACGGATCCCCAGCATCCTTTGACCTCGCGAGTTGCCGTGAACAGAGTTTGGCAGAGCTTATTCGGTCGAGGCTTAGTGAGCACGATGGAAGACATGGGATTGCAAGGAGCTGTACCCACGCATCCACAGTTGTTGGATTGGCTGTCGCGACATTACATCGATAGCGGTTGGAATACGAAAGCTCTTATCAAGTTGATCGTCATGTCTAATGTCTATCGGCAATCGTCGAACCTTACTGCGGAACTTGTGCAAGTCGATCCAGAGAATCAATGGCTCGCGCGCGGTCCTGCGGTTCGATTATCGGCCGAACAGTTGCGCGATGCGGCTCTGGCTTCGAGCGGACTCTTGGTCGATCGATTGGGTGGAGCACCGGTCAAGCCGTATCAGCCTGAAGGGTTGTGGGAAGAGAAGTCTGGCGAGGCCTATCAACGGGACAAAGACGAAGGCAGTCGTCGACGCAGCTTGTACACATTTTGGAAACGCACTTCGCCACCACCGAGCATGATGACCTTCGACGCCAGCAATCGCGAAGTCTGCGTAGTGCGCCGACAATCAACGTTGACTCCACTGCAAGCTTTGGTCCTCCTCAACGATCCTCAGTTTGTCGAAGCCGCGCGAGCTTTGGCCGATCGCGTTTTGACTGAACAATATGATCCAGCCAGTCGATTGACGGCGGTCTTTCGACGATTGACCGCTCGTAAGCCGACCAATGCCGAGCTTGAAGTGTTGACCAAGATGCATCAACAGCAACTAGAGTATTTCAAATCGACACCTGAGGCTGCTGGGAAGTTCTTGGATATTGGCGACTACAAGGCTTCAGAGAAGACCAATCCTGTCGAGCTCGCCGCGCTGACGGCAGTCGTAGAAGGATTGTTGAGCTACGACGAATTTGTGATGAAGAGGTAGATCATGAGTGAACTCAATAAAACAACTCAAACTGCTGCAAACGTAGCTTCGGACTTAGCTGCGAGGCTGACTCGCCGATACTTTTTCGGTCAATCGACGCTAGGGATTTCGACGGCAGCTCTTGCGGGCGTGCTGGGTAAAGACTTTATCTTCGGTGATCAATTGCGCGCCGCCGATCCGAAGCTGGCGGGAAGTACGCTGGACAACATCGGCAAGGGTGGATTGTTAAAGCAGTTTCACCATCCGCCGAAAGCCAAGCGAATCGTGTATCTGTTCATGAGCGGCGGCCCATCGCAGATCGATCTATTTGACTACAAGCCCCGATTGAATCAAGACCATGGCGTCGAACTTCCAGAATCAGTTCGCAAGGGGCAACGCTTAACGGGCATGTCGGGCAATCAAGCTACACTACCGCTTGCGGGATCGGCATTTGCTTTTAAGCAGCATGGTCAGAGCGGTGCGTGGCTCAGCGAATTGCTTCCACACACAGCTAAGGTTGCGGACCATTTGTGCTTCGTGAAGTCGGTCTTTACCGAAGCGATCAATCACGATCCTGCGGTAACGTTCATTCAGACTGGCTCGCAAGTGGCTGGTCGTCCATCGTTGGGAGCTTGGTTGGATTACGGGTTGGGGACGACGAACGAGAATCTGCCTGCGTTCTGCGTTCTGGTGACCAAGAACAAAGGCGGTCAACCACTTTACTCTCGTTTGTGGGGCAGCGGTTTTCTTCCCGCGAGCCATCAGGGCGTGCAACTGCGAGCTGGATCTAGTCCAGTGTTTTACCTGAGCAATCCAGACGGCATCACGCGCGAATCGCGACGGCAATTGTTAGATGGTATCAATCAGTTGCATGAGCTTGAGCGAGGTCAACGACTGGACCCACTGATCGAACAGCGCGTAGCTCAAAGCGAGATGGCTTTTCGTATGCAGGCTTCGATTCCCGATGTAGCTGACTTTAGCAACGAACCCGAAAGTACGTTTGACCTGTATGGTGCTGACGCAAAGACTCCAGGAACTTTTGCGGCCAACTGTCTGCTAGCGCGAAGACTACTGGAGCGAGATGTTCGTTGTATCCAACTGTTCCATAAAGACTGGGATCATCATGGAGGTTTGCCTGGTGCAATTCGCGGCGAGTGCAAGCAGGTCGATCAGGCCTCGGCAGCCCTCGTTCAAGATTTGGCTCAACGCGGTTTGCTGGACGATACGCTAGTGGTTTGGGGCGGCGAATTCGGCAGAACTTCCTATAGCCAAGGTAAGCTCTCAGCAAAAGATTACGGTCGTGATCACCATCCGCGGTGCTTCACCATGTGGATGGCTGGCGGCGGTGTTCGCGGTGGCACAAGTTATGGTGCTACGGATGAGTACAGCTACAATATTGCGGAGAATCCAGTTCACATTCACGACATCAACGCAACCATCCTTCACTTGATGGGGATTGACCACCAACGATTGACCTTCAAATATCAGGGCCGACACTATCGCCTTACCGATGTCGAGGGTAATCTTATTAACGGGGTCTTGGCATAAGTTGCCATCGAAGGATATTGGTTGCTAAGGTGTTCGAACGAGTCTGTTCGAACCTAGAACCGAACCCAATCTCACCACTGGAGCCATGATTCATGCCCGCCAAAAACGTTCTCGGAGGCGAACTAGAGACCTGCAGCATGGATCCTATGACCGGATTCTACCGCAACGGTTGCTGCAACACTGGTCGTGAAGACGAAGGATTGCACTTGGTTTGCGCTGAGATGACCGACGATTTCTTGGTATTCTCAAAGAGTCGCGGCAACGATCTATCAACACCAATTCCCGAGTATGATTTTCCAGGGCTGATGGACGGAGATCGCTGGTGTTTATGCGTCCTGCGATGGAAGGAAGCTCACGAGGCTGGCAAGGCTCCCAAGGTCAACTTACGGGCAACTCACATTAGCACGCTTGAGTTTGTAGACCTGGACGTCCTACGCGAGTTTGCCACAGAAGATTCTTTCGAATAGGCCAGTTCGTTTTAGCCCGGAGGGCGCCACATCTATGCCGGTGAGCGTCAGCCACCGGAATCAAGAAGCCGAAATCTCGGTTTCGCCCTCACCGCTTATGGCTCGCATTACTTGCCACGCGACTCTCCCGCGAATTAGTCAAACGCTAAACGGTAATGTCAGCGCGCGGGAGAGTTCATCACTCGTGTTGTCACGGGCAAACGAGCTCCTGAAGCGGTGGAGGATGCCAGCTTGTAGCGAGAAGCCTAAAGTACCGACCGGGCAAGCCGGTGGGATTGAAAACTGGAGACTCGGACCGCTATTTGTTGGTAAGAAATAGGTGTATGAAAATTGAGGTCTGAAAATGCTGGGACAATGGGAAAGAATTGAATTAGTAGCCGAAGATCAAGTGTCGATGGCAATCGGATCAAAGCTTCGCATTTCACCCTTTTCATTGGCTTGCCAGACTTGCTTTGAATGCACGTCGTAGGCGGTCAACCAACCGCCCTTGCAGCACTTGGTATCGATGCAAACTAAGTAATCCAAATCTAACACCTCGGTTTGTGGCGTGTGTCCCACGAAAACAGTTTTTCCCGAGCTGTGGCGACTGGGTGGAATGTAATCTCGCAACGAGAGCCATCGCAGTGTCTCGTCGTTCTGCTGATCCATGGGAATTTCTGGATTGTAGTTGCCATGGACAAAAATGTGCGTTGCGGTTTCGTAGTAAGATCGACAACTCTCCAAGAATTGCCAATGCGATACAGGTATCAAGCTGAGCTTGCCGCTTGAACCGTATGAGTCAAGTGCTGTGTCGCCGCCGCAATTCAGCCAAAACCGAAACTCAGCTTTGTTATCGCGAGCCAGCAGCATCATTTGATCATGGTTACCAAGAATCGGAATCAATTGACATTGAGTTCCTAGCTTAATTAGTCGATCAAGAACGCCTTTAGAATCGATCCCACGATCCACGAAATCGCCAAGAGGAATGATTGTGTCGCTGGGGCTTGGATCGATGGCTTGAAGCACTGCTTCAAATGCTGCCGAGCATCCGTGGATGTCACCAATTGCAATTGTTCTCGACTGACTGTTCGTGGCAAACTGTGTCATCGTTCCAGCCTATGTGGGCAGGTTTGCTTCATGCGTGTTCAGGGTTCAGAGAGCCGGTGGGCTAATATCAATCTTTTTAGCAACACCTTCTAAATCCCGCTCAATCGTCGCGCAAAATTGTTCCAAAGGAAGATCGTTATCATCAAAACCAAAGGGGTCTTCGATTTCAACACCAATCTCTTCAATTCCCAGCAATATAAAGGCTACGGCAATCGAAACGAGAATAGTCCACCAACCATAGCCGTCCAAAATTGCTGGTGGTAACGTCAAGCAGTAAATCACTAGAGCTCGG
>CAUJKA010000031.1 GCA_963204965.1 Planctomycetota bacterium
CTCGTTGCGCCACAGCCGAGTCCTTTCGGTAGTGAGTTTGGCACTGTTTGATTTGGTAACCTAACAATGACCAAAATTCACAGGCGCAGCGAGATCTATATTTGCTAGCTTATAGCACCGAATTAGGGTTAACGGCGTTGCATGGCACTAAGCGGCGAGTAATGCGAGCCTCGCTGGGACGTGCCACTCTATTTCCGACTTGGGCATGCAAACCCGCCCGCGTCGGTCGGTTTTAGTCGCGGATGCGACGATAGTTGAAAGCCTGGGATGCCAATCCCAGGTTAGACCGAGCGTATGATTTGTGAGTCGCGAAGCGACGGCATTAGCTGACATACTCGCGACCTTAGATTTCAATTGTCACTATCGTCGCTCCGCGACTACCGATCCATTTATCGCTTTCCCCTGGGACTCGCGTCCCAGGCTGTAAACTACCATCGCGTCCGCGATTGAAGACGTGCCACACTATTTCCGAATTGGTCTTCTCTCGCTCATCCGAATGAAGGAAATCCTGTCGGAGACAGGTGCGACAATCAAGAGTCGCTCCCGTTTCCAACGGGATTCTTTCGCATTCATAGCCGCTGCCTTCCTACCTACCAGAGCCCTGATTCCAATAGATTCTTGCATTGCCAGTTTGCCGGCCGACTGCGATGATGTCGATGCGACCATCTCCGTCGAGATCTGCGGAGGTGAGGTCTTCGACGGCGACACCGCCATCGTCAAGAATCGTGCGATCCCACTGCTTGCCGGATTTGTCGCGACTGTGATAGATGCGAACGCCGCGACGCTCGGTAAAGTTGTCGCCGAGCGACGCGTTGGGATCGTCGCGGACTCCGATAATCAGTTCGTCCAATCCGTCGGCGTTCAAGTCGGCGAAGTTTACTGCGTGGCCCCAACGAAGCTGCTCGTCAAGCACATGTCGTTCCACAGAAATTGCATCGCCAGCTTTGACCTCAGGCGTGTAGACAACGACTTGGTTTCCGTGCCAGGGTTCAATCGTTCCAATCAAGCCGCGACCGTCGCCCGACTGTTTGATTTCACTGGCTCCACGATTGGAGCTTGGATTATTTTGATTGGCGTGATGAAGCAACAGACTTCCCCACGGCTTGCCGTCGGGTGAAGGCACAAGCAAGCTCACTCCGGCATAACTCGCAGTCAAGATGGAAGATCCGCGGCTCGATTCGCTGGGGGCATATGGCGAAGTGGCTACGCAAAAATTGTGAGCCACATGCAACTCTTGATTGAGCACCATCGGCTTCCAACTCTCTTTTTGCCGTGGATCGCTTTGAGGCACTTCCAAGGCGATGACAGCTAGGGGCCGACCGTCTGTCCAATTGGCTTGCTTGGTAGCTCCGCGCCCCATCAAAGGCACGTGGACAATCTCTTTTCGTCCATCGGCGTTGATATCGATGGAACGAACGCGATGCACGGTCGGTTCGTCGCAAGGCAATTGGTGAACTCTCCAGGGCTCGGTCGTCGCACCATTTCGCTCCAGCCATACCAACTGTCCGGCATTGAGCGTATCGAAGGGCTTCCAACCTGCACCGATCACCAGCTCGGGAAGCTCATCACCAACGATGTTCAGCGCCGTGATGCAGACGTTATCGGCAGTTGTTTGCCCATCCAGGATGACATGCTTTTTCCAAACGCCATCGCGCGAGCCCGGATTCTGATAGAAGGCGATTTGTAATTGATCGACGACAACTATGTCAGGATGTTTGTCGCCATCCAAGTCCTCGACAATCACCGCATAGCCGATCTTCAGCCCGCGATCGATCTCTTGCATTTGAAACGAGGGGACTTGAGCGGTGGCTTGTGATGCTAACCCAAGAGCCAATACCAGACTTAAAATCAGAACGCGCATGATGGTCAAACTCGATAGAACAGTTTTTGAAACGGCTCCATAGTTTAACGCACCAAGACAGCCATGGTTGAAACCCAGATCAAAAACACGAGGTACTTAGGGTCTCGCGGCATTTAGCCAGTCGACCCTAAGACCTCGAGCGTGGTAGCTGATTAACGTCATCAATTGATGACGACGGCTGTTCCAAAGGTTCCCCGCACTTCGCCCGTGTTCGGATCATGCTCGGGGAGTTCCTGAGGTATGGGAGAGAATTCATTTCCAATCGCGCGAGTATTCCAGATCCAAGCTGTGTCACCTTTTTGTCGGTAACCAAACGGCGATTGATCTACGCCCTGGATGCAGGATGCGGCAAGCCCCAATTGAGCTTCTTTCTGTAGAATTTCAAGCGATTGAGGGAAACTACCATGCAAGAGCTTGTACTGCTTAATTGCGATTGCGGCATGAGCCAGCCGTCTTGATTCTTCGAGATTCAACATCGCTCGCGCAAGGCTTGTACGCGAAGATGCGAGCATTTGAGATAGTATCCCATACTTGCCCATCTCCTGAGGCTGTTTGGTCAAAGCGATACCCATGAGGCCTCCACTTCCGATCTCTCGCGCCTGCAACGATTCCTCAACAAAGCGAAGCTTGGAAGAAGGAAGTTTAGCAAACCACCGCATTGGCCCAGATATCTCTGTTAGGGCAACATCGTCCGAATCTAACCCTGCTAGCGACATGGCCATTTCGTTTTGTTGGAGTCTAGTCCAACGATCTTCGAAGTCTTGTCTTTCTCCAACAAGCGACTTCAACTCTTGCAAGTCGTCAGCATTCCAGATCGATGATCGCATGCTGCGAAAGATCGCTTGGTAAAACATGAGTACCTGAGCTTCATAAACCAATTCGCTGACAACGAAAGCATCCCAATGGTAGGCCTCAGCCGACGATCGAAGTGTCTTCAGATCTTGAATCGCTCGTTCACGATCCTTGCTATAGAGTGCGTAGTCGAAATCGAGCGATAAGACGCGACTGAACGAACGCGACTCTTGCACGGGTCCAAGCAGTGTTGACCAACCGTTGAAGTGAATCGGATGCCAAACTGGTCGCTTTGTTTTTTCGGCAGCTTGGTGCAGTCGCTCCATCCAGGGCGTCAGCTCCTTGAGGAATTCCTCAGCCTTCGCAGCGTCGGACCACTCCTCTCCGCGAAGCGCCTTTGCCGGAGTCGACTTATTTCCGACGTACGGCAAATCAGCCCCCAGCGTAAAGATCCACGAGCTTGCAAAGACCCCACTCAACGCACGCCATTCGACGGAATTCTCAGTCGATGTGGTTGAGACAAAGTACGATTCCATGGTTGAATTGTCGACCGGCACTCCCTTGGCCTTAAGGTCGCTCAACTGCTGATTCAACTGTCTCTTGGCAATTAGCTCACGGCCCACGACGCCAGCTAACAGGCCGATGAGTACCGTGAGAGTAATCGCCAACCATGTCACTGGCTTTCGAATCCAACTTCGCTGATTGTTTGGCTGACTGCTGAGCATTGAAACACCTGATGAATGATGAGTTGTGAATCGCCGAGAGGTTGGTTCTTGCCTTGGTCTATTTCGTGAGCGGCTCGAGAACTAATTGCTGAGCTTGCTTTTCCCAGCCTGCGTTCCATTGCGTACCAATTGCCCAGCGAGGAGTATCGTTGGTTTCGAACATGAACGTCTCGCGACTATCTGCTCGAGAGAACTGCCCCTGGCTTCCAAGACCGTACCAAGCAATCGGTACCTTCTGTAAAGCAGCCAACTCCTGTCGGATTGCGTCCGTGTTAGTATTCGTCGAATCGCTGAGAAGCCATAACTTTTCGGCAAACACACCAACGCGACCTTCCAGCGTTGCCATGTTGACTAAGCTGAGCTTTACAGACGTCCAAGGCGTCACTGCTGCGACCAATTCCCCTTGATTGACCTTACTCGTTTGAAACTTCTTCCACTCGGCGGCGATCGCAAAGCGTCTGGCTTTTTCACGAGCAGCTCGATTGGTCAACAATGCACAAGTCCGATTCCAAGTAGCCGCATCAACTAGTCCCTTGCCCTGGATCTCCTGCAATTCCCATAACAGCATGATTTCGAAAGAGTCGGCGACATACTGCGATGAAAGCTGTGGAGTCTTTCTCACTCGCTCGGCGATCGTGGTTGCGAGGTTCAGGAAGCTTGCGTAGCTAGTCTCCGAAGCCGCGACATTTGAGGCACTTTCCGATTCATCTGGGGTGCCCGAGGAGGTTTCCGTTGCGTTGGCCCTTCGGCGAGCGAGTTCTAGTTCTATCCGTAAGTAATCCGCAACACGCAAACTTGATTGCAAGGGTCCGTCGCTTGAGTTTGCGTGTCTTGCCAAGATCTCGAAAGCATACGCTTTCCTTTGTGCGATCGTCAAATCCTCAAGCTTAAGCGACTTAGTAGATTCATTACCAATGGAGCTCATGGAGACGCCACTCTCGCCCATTTCCGCCGTCTGTGGATCGTCAGCGCTGGCAACTGTAGGTAACGCCGCAGTTTGCTCAGGAGTATCTTCAAGGCTCGCACCCATCTCAGCCGGAGTCGCACCTAGTGCTTGGGCATCTTCGGCGCTGGACATACCTGCGCCTACGGCAGGCACCAATTCCTCCTCATCATTTCGTAGATCCGGAAGCTGTAGCGATAGAACTTGCGGATTTACGTTCCAAGAATTGCGGCTCGTCTCCAGTTCCTTTGCCAACGCTTGCTTGGTTGCCGCAGAGATCGATGGTCTGGTCGCGCCGGCATAAATTAGCGGCAATGCAGGTAGCAGTAAAAACAATACCAACGTCGCAGTGTGAACAAGCCAATAGCGGAGGCTGAATCTGCAATCCATCCACCGACGCGTCAACACGAAGGTTGTGATCAATGGCAAAACTGCAACGATACCGAGGATTACGAACGAGGTGCCGATGGTGCCTGCGGCGAAAGTCAGATATGTGGCAAGTCCAAAACTGATCGCTGGCGCCGTTATGGTGGCGA
>CAUJKA010000032.1 GCA_963204965.1 Planctomycetota bacterium
CGTCCTGAATCGATGGCATTCTGAATGTGCGTGGCGCACTGCTCTAAGCTGATCCCGCTTGTGGTCAGCCAATAAGCCGCTGCAGCATTCATCACGACGATGTCTCTACAAGGTCCCATTTGGCCCTCGATCACGCTGCGAATGCAAGCAGCGCTTGAGGTGGGATCGTCGGCGAACAAACTGTCTCTACTAGCAGTTGTTAAGCCAAACATCTCAGGCGTCCATAAATGCTCAGCTATTCCAGCTTGTGTCACTTCCAAGACACGCGTTGGTGCAGAGACTGAGATTTCGTCGACTCCGTCGTTACCACGAACCACCAGCGAGCGGACCGTCCCCAGACGCTGCAACGTTTCTGCCATAGTCGACTGCAAGTCGCTTTGGCCAACTCCAATAACTTGATGTTCTGCCCCAGCAGGATTAGCAAGTGGTCCAAGACGATTAAAGATAGTCGGATGGGCGAGTTGCCGTCTCGCTGGACCAACGTGTTTCATCGCTGGATGAAATAACGGTGCGAAACAAAAGCAGAGATCAATCTCATCCAAACATTTTTGGATAACATCCGGCGAAGCTTCTAAGTTGATGCCCAGTTCGCTTAGAACATCCGCCGAACCAGTGCTGCTGGTGATCTTTCGATTTCCATGTTTTGCGACTTTGCACCCTGCCGCGGCCAAGACAATCGCAGCAGCAGTACTAATGTTAAATGTTTTTGAACCATCTCCACCAGTGCCACAAGTGTCCAGGACGGGCCGGCGGCTTGAGGGGATTTGTAGCATCGCAGCTCGTAACGATTGAGCTGCCCCCGCAAGCTCTTCCGCAGTCTCGCCTTTGCGATGGAGGGTAACCAGGAAGTCCACAACCTGCTCGTGCGAGATCTCGCCTCGCAAAAGTTGATCAACTGCCTCCGTCATTTCGGATTCAGTCAAATTGTTCAGAGATTGGAGTGATTGGAGAGTTGCGGTAAAATCTGACATTCTGGTATCTTGGCGTGCGAGAGACGCAAAATTGCTAGAGTGTTGAGTCCGGACTACTGACGAATTAAAAGCATCAAGGAAATCGGCATGGCCAGGAAAGTAATCATAGACTGTGATCCGGGAATCGACGATGCCTTTGCAATCTGCTTAGCCTTAGCCAATCCTCGTCTGGAAGTCGTGGCAATAACCGCTTGTGCAGGGACGGTGGACGCGGATCAAGCCACCCAGAATCTCTGGACTCTTGTCGAAAAGCTAGACCCCAAGTTATACCCGAGAATCGGGGCTGCACAGGATCCGGAACTTGGTGCAGCGGCTTTCAATGGCGTACTTTTACACGGCGAAAAAGGACTTGGAAGTGCGGCCTGGGAGCCGATTTCCAGGCAACATTGCGTCAGTAGTGACAAATTGATCATCGAACAGCTTCGAGCTCATCCAGGCGAAATCACGGTGATTTGCCTTGGGCCGATGACGAACCTTGCCAAGGCCTTCGGTCGAGATCCTGGAGTCGTCGAACTTATCGATCGCGTTGTTATCGCGGGCGGGACCGTGCGTTATCAAGGAAATGTGACTCCCTGTGCCGAGTTCAATTTTCATTTTGATCCCACGAGTGCCCAGCAAGTCATCAATTCGGCGACGACGAAATCGATCATCCCCCTGGAGGTCAGTAATCGACTTAGCTTTGGGTGGGAGTTGGTTGAAAAGCTGCCGCCGCGCTATTGCAAGTCCGGAGTTCTGCTACACGAGATTGTGCCGCATTACTTTCGGTCGACTCGACAATACCTGGGGCAAGAGACGGTCGCCTTTCAGTCGCTGGCTGCGATCTTGTCGCTGGTTGAGCCAACGATTCTGGAATACGAAGAACGCGCTGGGGCCGTGGAGTTAACGGGCGAATTGACTCGAGGGGCTCTTGTGTTTGATCAGCGAGAGCCGCGTCAGTGGCGAACCAACTTAGAAGTGGCAAAGTCTATCGACTTGACTTCGGCCTATCGAGTGTTCCACGAAAGCCTTCTGCAAATACCGCATGACGAGTAGCAGAATTGCCCTTGAACATCGCCAACCGGATGCTGACAATTTCCGTTAGTTTTCTAAGCGAAAACTCTAAGCGAGTCACAGTCTAAAAGTATTGGATCTTCAGCCCGGAGGGCGATACATCTATGCCGGTGGTGTCAACCACCGGAGTACAGGCAGAAAGATGGTTTAGCCCGGAGGGCGACACATGGAGAAGACTTTGATTGACTCAGCGGCCAGAATCAGAGCCTGGCCTGGGACTCAATTAAAGCTCTCTGTCATTTCATCATGCCCAGCAATATCTAGAAATCCAATTCTCATCTCCACGAGTCAGCTTCATTTCACAAAACTCAACCGGATAAATGTATCGCCCTCCGGGCTTACGAACTCCTCGCTGAGATTCCGGTGGTTGACACCACCGGCATAGATGTGCCGCCCTCCGGGCTTGAGCCATCCTCTTCGACCTTAGTCAGTCTTGTGACCGTATTGCGTGCTGAGGCGGATGCTTAACAGTTTACGTGCGAGGAGATTCATCGTTCCCGTGCGGCAGGCTTGGGAACCTTATCCTCGATAATGTCATCAAGCAATTGATTGATATGCGTGGCCATGGTTCCATCCAAAGTCTTTTGGCAGTAGTCTTCCAACTTACTGCGATCATATTCGATGCGACTGGAGACACTGTAGCTTTGTGTAACAGTCTTCTTGGGGTAGAGTCCAGTGGTTGAATCGAAATCGGTGATGAGAACTTTGCCCGAAATGCTACATCCCGATAGTTGTTTGGGATGAACAAACTGACGGAGGTAAGCGAGTCGCGTACGATTGTCGAGCGTGACAAAAACGTGTGGAACCAGCGATTGACCGTCAGCAGATTCTTTGCCCCGAACAATTGCTAATTCATAGTCTTCGCCAGTCCTACCCGCGCGGGCAGTTCTCTCGTAGCGAAACACTAAAACGATAGTTCTCAAGTGCTCCGCCTTAAGCGGTCGCTTATCCGGCTCGGCAAAGACACCCAGGCTACGCACGGTGTTTGTAGTTTGCGCTACGACCGGCTCGAAGGCCTTAGTTAGCTTCGAACCCGTAAACTGTGCTGTAACTGCGATTGGCCGATGATGGTAGTAAAGCTTGCGATCAAGCAGATCGCGACGTATTCTCGCCTGAAGGGAGACATAGTTCTTGTCGACATAATCCAATATCTTGGACTTGCTTAGGGTAGGCAAACCGGCTTCTTCTACTTGCAAGCCAATACTAAGAAAACCGCGGCGTGTTGCAGCCATAGGGCGTCTAGAGGTCGTCTGTTTATCACGCGCGGTGAGGAACGGAGTGAAGCTTGTCAGTTCGAGTGGTTGGCCCTCGCCGACTTGCTCACAGGAATCAGCTTTGGCCGCCATAAAGGCCGTCTTGATTTCTGATTCGCTGAGCGGCAATGTTTTGAGGATCTTGATATCACCGAATTCATCAGCGGAGGCACTTATGGAAAACAAACTGCAAAGCACGAGAATGGAAAACGCTTGGCTAGTAAGTGGGCGTATCATGAGCAAGTACACTCCAAAAAAAAACCGCAGGCGTGCCTGCGGTTTGCGATCTGCATCTAAAACGATTATGGTCCGAAAGGCGAAGGAGGTGTTGGGTTATCATCATCGGAAAGGGCTGCAACGCCGATGGCTAGTCCAGCGATACCGGCCAAACCAGCGAATCCGCCGCCGCCTGCACCACCAGCTCCACCGCCGCCAAATCCGCCACCGCTTCCACCGCCAAAACCACCACCGCCACCGAAGCCACCACCACCCATCATGAAGCCTTCTTCAGATGGTGGATTGTCAACTATTTGAACGACTTCAGGGCTGGCAGCCATTTCAGTCTGTTGAATCAATTCAACATTCAAACTATCACCAGCGCGAGCTGTGACAAACTTGACATCGTTCTTGCGATGATTCGTTTGGCTGTTCAAGCCATCAACAGCTTCGAACTTGTACGCTGCGAAACCGCTTGCTCCACTAACAACTAGATCGTAGATTCCAGGTGCAACATTGGTGAAACTGAATCGTCCATCAGCCGTCGTTTGTGCTTCACCGACTACTACACCGTCCTTGAGGATTCTGGCTACATTTCCAGTTAGGTTCTGTTCTGAGAAGCTCCATCCTGGACGAGATACGCGGCCACTAAGAGTTCCGTTACTCAAAGCGATCTGGTGACCCTTAATGAATTGTCGTTGATCAGCGATCGGATCAGTTTGGAAGTCGCGGTAGAACGAATCTTGTCCGACTTGCATATCGCCAGGAACCGTTGAACTTAGCAAAGTTTGACGCATCTTCGAACCAAGCGAACTTGCGTAAACATCCAGATTGGTGGGCAAGTGGGATGCACTTGCTGGAAGAATGTGAATCGCGAAAGCTGCGTAGGTGTATTCGCTGATAGCCTGCAAACCATACGTGCCAGGTGGCAACTGCTTGAGCTCGAAAACGCCATCAGTACCAGTACGTGTTTCGTAGTAAGTCTTGCCGTTTCTCGAAAGCACGACGCGGTTGTCAATGCGTCCGGAAAGACGATTGCTGGCTTCGATCAACAGAACGCGACCGCGAACAGCTCCATTAGCGTCTTGACGAACCCATTGATGCTGGAAAAGTGGGTTGATCAAGTCAACCTTAGCTGAAACCAATTCTTGGGCGTTCAGTACTGGACTTACCAGGAAAAGTAAGGCGCAGATAACTGCTTGGAGTCTCATCGAAGTTACCTCTGGGAGGGTGATTTTTGTCACAATGGTCGGTTTAGAGTAATTGTAGGGAAAAGAACTGTCAAGCATCAGGGGGATTTTTTACCCTGGCTGAAGATTTCGCTAACTTTGCCATCACTGACTTGAGGCGAGACTTGATTGCGAATCTTGAAGTCGCTGGCTTGCATTCGATTGCCTAATGGAACGATACGGGAAGATTCGTCAACCTTGAGGAATCCCATCAGCTTATCCACGCTCCACTCTTGCAATCCAAAGCTCTTGCCCTTCGCGATAAAGCGCGAATATTCTTTCGCCTTGTCAGCTCCGTTGGGTGAATTGGCAATGTTCTCAACATCCGAACCGATTACCAAGTAATTGGTTGAATTCTTGATGCCGCCCTTTTCTTGACCTCGAGCAGGCAATTCAGCATCAATCACACCGCCAGCGGCTTCAATGATGCGACGAAGTTCTTCCATGTCATCTTGGAAGTCCCCATTGATGTCCATCTTGCCAACTAGGGCAAACGAAGTCTTACGTCCTGGGCGCCATACTGGTGAATAGATTTGATCACCTTCGACTACAGGTCGTTGATAGTACTTATTCTTCGACTCATAGTCGGCTCCGAAGTAGACCTCTCCGCTAGCGAAGTCATCGCTGACATCTTGAATGATCATGCGAGCCTTCGGAGTGGCTTTGGAGATTTGAGTTTCAGAAGCATCGAGAATCGAGAACATCACGCCTTTGCGAAGACCATGCTTGGTGCCTAGATTAATCCAAGCAACCGTACCGCCTTCACGCACTTGAGTAACGCGGCCTTGCGATGATGCGTAATCAGGATTTTCGAATCGCTGAATTCGCTCGACTTGGTTAGCGATCGCTTGTGACTTCTCACTGCTTTCGGATTCCAGCTTCTTCACTTGAGTGGCAAGCGTTTGCAGTTGGCCATCAAAGAAGGCTTTGTTCTTTTCCATCTTTTCGATGGCTTCGTCTTTGATTTTATTGACTGTTTGAATTTGTTCTTTGTGAGCTACCCGCGTATCGGCTAGGTCTTTTTCAGCTTTTTGTTGAGCCAATTCAGCAGTTTCCCGAGCGCGACGATGATCTTCAACTTCTTTGGTCATCTGTGCCTGAAGCGAATTCATCCGAGTACGGCCTTCGGCAACCTCTTCATTTCGAACTCGAATGATCTCCAAGAGCGTCTGAGGCAACTTCATCAAGTTCTTTTCTTTGTCCGCGGTGTTCGCAGGGAAAAGTGTCAGCATGCGATTGAATTCAGCTATGACCGGTCCAAGCTCAGGATCATCCTTAACCACCGATTGTTTATCTTGACGGTCTTTTTCGGTGAGCTGGCCTCTGCCGAGCATATCCAACAGGATGTTGACCTTTTCAATGGCTTGCTGACCGTTCTGAGTCACAGTGGTCAATTGCTCATTCTTCCCTGCTAGGTTTCGCGACGTATCGCTCCAAGCACGCCACAAAAAGAACATGCCTACCAACAAGATTAGCGAAACAATTGTGCTGGCAATGACGTAAGCCTGCCAAACAAACATGTTCCTATCGCGAACTGCCATGTTTTGATTCCCAACGGGGGTTGATAAGAGACTTTGTTCCTGGGACGGCGCGTACGGAAAGCCAGCGCCAGACAAGTGGCTAAAGCTGTTAGTGTATTTGGCCCGACCCCCATCGTCAAACTTTACCTGTTCGATATCTCCCACACTACCAGGCCCTGGGATGGTGCAGAGAGTGCTGCAGACGAAATAAACGGAAAAATCGGCACCTTTGAGCGCCGGTGCTCGGCCGTCCCGCCCGGACTTTGCTTTCCGGACGCGACAAATTCAAATTGCGGCGGCCGCATGTCGCCTCCCAAATTGGTGGTTTTCGTTGTATGCAGTGTGGAATCTACTCCAGCGAAGTGGTCGCCAGTCATGGGAGCCAAAAAGTTAGTTACCATTGAGCGGCGAGCCGCCCACCGTAGGACGCAAGTCTTTCCGGATTTCCAGCTTTCCAAGTCCAAACGAGCACACAGATGATGCACACCCCAAGATGCAATTTAGCTTCACGATTTTTGCCCGTGGCGTGTTTACTTGTCATAGGCTTGGTAGAGCTCGCGTTCAGTAGCCAAGCGATAGCCCAAGATCCGGCGAGCCTAGAAAGCACAATCCGCCTGCGCTACGAAAAGCGTGAGGTGCTCATCCCAATGCGCGATGGCGTACAATTGCACACCACAATCTTCTCGCCACGGGATAAATCGCGAGAGTATCCCATTCTCCTCAAGCGAACGCCCTATTCATGCTCACCTTATGGCAAAGATGAATACCCTGCGTCGCTGGGACCAAGCGATCTGTTTATCGATGCGGGCTACATCTTCGTCAATCAGGATGTTCGCGGAAGGTTTATGTCTGAGGGTGACTTCGTGCAGGTCACTCCTCACATTGCCAATAAGCAATCTCCGAACCAAATCGACGAAAGCTCGGATACATTCGATAGCATCGAATGGATGATGAAGAACGTCCCAAATCATAATGGTCGAGTCGGCATGTACGGTATTTCCTACCCAGGGTTTTATTGCTCGGCCGGCATGATCGACGCTCACCCAGCCCTGAAAGCCGTTTCACCGCAAGCTCCCGTCGGCGATTGGTACTTCGATGACTTCCTTCATAACGGTGCGTTCTTCTTAGCGCACGCTTATCGTTGGCTTAGCAATAATGATCATGCGAGAACGGGACCTAGTCCCAAAGGCGCGACGCCTCAACCGTTACCATCGTTGGACGGTTACCAGCTCTTTCTAGACGCTGGAACCATCAGCGAGAT
>CAUJKA010000033.1 GCA_963204965.1 Planctomycetota bacterium
CAAATCACCCGGCAGATTTTCGCCTCGCTGGTCGTATAACAACTTGAGATGACCTTCGTCCGCCTTCCCTTTGATGATCTCTACAAATCGCTCAAGTTCCGTTGAACTATCAGATGCCACAATGACAACCAAATCGGCCTCCTGCTGTGGGCCTCCCACGACCCAGTTCTTTGCGTGGCCGAAATGACTTGGGTCGGTTGGATCGCCCAAGAAACCGGATCGAGCTGCCAGACCTTGACGAAAGCTCTCATCACCAAACTTGAGGACATCTTCATTGCTAGTCAGTTTTGTAAGGGCGCCACTTGAGAATCCCACGTTGATCCAGGTAGCGCACAAGTTCGAATACTGCCGTCCATGTTTGAAACGAAGAGCCCTAAACACCTTGCGAAAAGCGACTACCTCTTCCATAGATGATAAATGTGGGACTAACCATCGCAGAAAGGTTCGACAGTCCTTAACTCCCGAGAATTGGAAAAACAAAAACGCTTGATGATCTTTGTTGAATCCAGGAATGACATTCCCTTGAATATCAGCCTGAACTGCCGAATCAAAAATTGGTTTAGGCTGCGTGCCAGGAACGTCTTCACTGATTAGCGCTGAGGCTGATGGAATTCGAATATCTTTGTACCCTTCATCAGGCGATAGACTGAACTCGGCAAGCATTTTGTTCGCTTGCGCAGCACCTTTAGATCGGGCTATCCTAATTTCTTTCATGATCACCCTCGCACTGTTCGTGATGTAGCATTCCATCGAGTCAACGATCGTGTACCTGCAGTCTCAACCTGACTACCCGCTTGGCCACCAATCATGACGGTGATTTGCTCGGCTAACTGACCACCATAATCGATCGGTCTTCCCCCGAGAGTCATGTCCCCTACAACAAAGCCGAGCGACTTAGGGACTTCGTACTCGAGTCTCAAAATCATTCCCGGAACACCTCGAGTAATCTTCCAATAGTCGCCCGCAGGTGAACCGTCGGGATGCGCCAAACCGCTTCCATTCCAACCTGCAATGTAAAGCCCAAGCGGGTCACGGAGCGTAACGTAGAGCCCTTTGCGAACCAACATGTAGATATCGAAGAAACTCGGGGGTCTACTGATGTGGTCGCAGTGGCTAAACCAGGAGAGGCCTCGAAGTTATCTCGATTTGGAAGTCTCGAATTTACAGCGCCTTGCGAAAGTCCGATGGCTGCGGGAATCGTATTGATGTCTTGAATGTAATGCACGATTCCGTCTGTTGTATTCCACCGATTGAACTTGTTATATTCACCGCCGCTCGTTTCAAGGTCAGACATAGTGACTGCGGAATCTACCAAAGTGCGATACAGGCCGACAACAATACTGGGATCATGCTTCCAAAGCTGCTCATAACTTCAAAAAATTGGTCCTCTCGCGCTAAATATAACCGCGGTTGCCGGCGCTAAGTGAACCCATGTACTCAAGTGCTGAGGAATTGCCTACGCAAATCGGCGAAATTGTTTAAACCCAATACAGATTATTGAATATCCCCATCCAATCCTCTAAGATGACGTCTCTCGAAGAAACAAGAATCCTCCTCTTCAATAGCTTTTTTCAAGGATTGGCAGCATGGCGACAAAGCGATTTCTTATCTTGCCGATGGAAGGCATTCGTATTTCCGATTCTTCCACTCCAGTTACAGAGGGTGCGAGAAAGCTCCTCGCAACCTTGCAGTTAACGCCTAAAGATGTAGCCGCTACGAACAAACTAGCCAAAACACTTCTCAGTACGGTACGAAAGGCATCAGCATCAATAAAGAAGAAAGCGGATGAAATCGTTTTTTCTGCTGGCCCCGCAATTGAAGTGATCAAGTCGCTACACGAAGATGGCGTCAAATTGGTTTCAGCTTCGGAAGAAGTCCTAGCAGCACTAAGACAGGAGAACCCTGGGATTCGTGTTATCGAAGAGACCTTTTGTCGACCGGCACTAGCTCCACGGGTTACCTTGCCGCCCAAGCCTGCTAAAACCGCGGGTGCTCATTTGGCGGCAACAGGTTCGACCACGTTTACCGTACAAGTCTTGAGGGGCGATAACATGAAGCCCGTCAAGGGCGCTGACGTTATTGCATTTCGAACCAGCCAAGATGCACTTGAAAAAAAGACCAACTCTTCAGGTAAGGCCAAGTTCAAATTTTTCGCCGCATCCATACCCAAGCTAAATAAACTGTTCGTCTACCACGAAGAAGCGGGAGTGTGGGGATACTTCAAGGCAAATGCTACGGTTTCAAACAGTTCGATCAAAGTTATTCTTGAGCCAATCGATCTTGCGAAGCAAGACTCATTGAGGTTCTTTCATAAAGCTGGTTCCCTCACAGATGGAACGGGCGTGCGAGTCGGAGTCATCGATTCAGGCGCCGACGTTAACCACCCAGACCTTGCATCAGCGATTGAAGGTGGAGCTAACTGTGTCCCAGGATCAAATCGACCGGCTAACGATTTTGGTCCAGATGGAGCTCATGGAACTCACGTGGCGGGAACAATTGCAGCAAGAGGTACGGCTCCCGCTGGCGTTCGAGGAGTTGCGCCAGGCGCTAAACTGCGGATTTATCGCGTCTTCGAGGAAGGGAATTCAGGAAGTGGCTCTAGCTTCGCAGTAATCGACGCAATTGAACGCGCGATCGCAGACAAATGCGATATCATCAACCTTAGTTTAGGCTTTGATCAAGGCGTAACAGATATCGCAATTTCGGATGCCCTGTCCAAAGCGAGAAAGAATGGCATCCTTGCTGTTGCGGCAGCCGGAAATGACGGCCGATTGCCGGTCGGCTTTCCAGGATCCGATGCCAACTGTGTTGCTGTATCTGCCGTTGGACGAAAAGGTTTGTTTCCAGATACCTCTAACGATGTTCCAGAT
>CAUJKA010000034.1 GCA_963204965.1 Planctomycetota bacterium
CGAGTCTCAAGTGGGACGAGGTCGAATTGTCGTATCTGCCTTTTCGCTTCGCGATCCAGCCATCGTTAGGTGGAGCTACTATTCAAGCTTCATTTCGACTGGGTTGTTGCGTCGTCCATCACGCGAAATCAAAGTGGTGCCTGGAGAATTTGCTTCGCAGCGCCAGTATTGGACAGCACCTTTTGCCAATCAAGAGTCCTTGCCTCAATTGCATTCGAACTTTCGAATGTTGACCCGCGATCTTCCAGCAACTGTGGACGCTGACAATTCCAAAGTACCCGGTGGCGGAGACGATTCCAATTTAACGCCATCTAGTAGTAATCGAGTGGAAGTCTCTCCTGGGGTTAGTGTTCCAGCCGCGATGGTTCGACAGGCACCAACGGCTGACGCTTCTTCGCTGGCCGCCCGGCTGGACTATGAACCGACTGCATGGGGCGGCGCGGGCGCTTGGACGGATTACTCGGGAGTCGCCGTTGAAGCAATCACGGCGTTGCGTGCAGCGGCAGGTATTGAGCTTCCTGAACGAGCAACGATCCTCAAACTCTTGGCAGGTTACTTGATCTGTTTGGTCCCGCTCAACTGGTTAGTCTTCAAATTGATCCGCAAGCTGGAGTATGCTTGGTTGGCGGCACCCATCATGGCATTGATTGGTGTTGTGGTCGTAGGAAAGGTTGCCCGATTGGATATCGGGTTTGCCAGACGAACTACCGAGATCTCTGTCCTTGAAGCGTATGGCGACTATTCCCGTGCCCATTTGACTCAATACGTTGCACTCTACACTTCGCTCTCAACAAACTACACCGTCGAATTTCCTGAGACCGATAGCGTCGCTTTGCCGATGGGTGATGTGCAACGCGAAATGCGTCGCGCGCAAATGTCGATCAGAAACCTTCAAACCAGTTATGGCAAATCCGATGGCGTCATGTTGGAGCCGCTTACGGTCTATTCGAACTCGACTGAAATGCTACATGCAGAGCAAATGGTGAAATTGGATTCGCCGATTCGCTTGTCTACCGATGAAGCTGGTAAGCATGTCGTTTTCAATAGCGCAAGTTTTCCGATCATGGGAGCTACATTGGTTCGTCGCACTTCAAGTAAGCAGTTGGAGATCGCGTGGCTGGACGCTCTGGGGCCGGGCGAAAAGCAACCTGTAACATGGATCGCCAGTGATCCAGGCAATGCGTTTGAAAATTGGGCCAATCAAATCAATACACAGCCGGTTCCGCCAAGTGAAAACGAACTTTCGGAAATGGACGGGATTTGGATTGGTGGATTACTGCATCAAATTGGCAAGAAGACACCGCTAATGGACGGGCAAATTCGCTTGATTGGTTACACGAAGCAATCGATGGGACAGTTGAAAATCGCACCATCCCAGGATCAGTACGACAGCATGTGTGTTGTTGTGGCTCACCTGACACCTGTCAAGCTTGGCCCAGTTAGCCCCGATCGAAACATCTCAACTCGCGATGTGGAATCCGTTCCTACGCCTCAGAAAACGTCAGATGCCCCTGAACTCCAGCCGCAACTCTAGCCGGTTGTAGTGAATTCTGACTGCTAAGATACTTGCTCAAATAAAACTCTTTTGATACTTCGCTAAGGCTCAATCATCCATGATCGAACTGTTTGAATTTGGAAAAGACTACGGCGACTTCACAGCTGTGGAATCGCTGTCCCTGAAGATTGAGGCTGGCGAGATGTTTGGGTTTATTGGTCCAAACGGAGCTGGGAAGAGTACGACGATTCGATACTTGGCAACGCTTCTCAAGGCCTCTCGTGGCGATGCCACGGTTAATGGTCATAGCGTGAACAAAGATCCCATGGCAGTGCGTCGAAGTATTGGCTACATGCCTGATGACTTCGGTGTTTATGATGGTATGAAAGTATGGGAGTTCTTGGATTTCTTTGCTGTGGCCTACAAGATTGGACGCAGTCAACGTAAGCAAATTATTTTGGACGTGTTGGAACTGTTGGATCTGGCTCATAAACGCGACGACTTTGTTAATGGTCTGTCACGAGGTATGAAGCAACGATTGTGTTTGGCGAAGACGCTGGTGCATGATCCACCCGTACTAATTCTGGACGAACCCACCAGCGGTTTGGATCCGCGCGCCAGAATTGAAGTTAAAGCACTTTTGAAAGAGCTTCGACGGATGGGCAAGACTGTGTTGATCAGTTCGCACATTCTTTCCGAGCTGGCCGATTGTTGTTCGTCGATTGGTATTATCGAACGTGGACAGTTGTTGATGAGCGGTCCGATCGACAGCGTTTATCGACAGATTCGTAAGAACAGGCAGGTTATCATTCGCTTCAATCAGAACGTCGAAGCAGGTATTTCTATCCTAAGATCTCGGCCTGAGCTTAGAGATATCGAAATTGCTGGAAATCGCGTCGAGGCTGAGATGGAAGCTACTGACGAACAGTTGGCTGAGGTCATGGAACAGCTAATTGAAGGTGGGGCAACCATGCACAGCTTTAACGATGCAGAACCCACTCTTGAGGATGTCTTCATGATGGTGACCAAGGGGTTGGTTACGTAACAATCATCTTCACGGCTCTGTTTTTCAAGCTGCGGTAGGATTGCGCAAGGCTTGACGAATGGTCCCCCGGCAATTCGAATTATTCGCTCAAGGATTAAGACTCCTTGGGCTCGGGGGCTTAGCCGATTTGACTAGCCAGCAACTGGGCAGACAGAGCCGACGGACGGCGTTTGTCTGTACAGGGCTTGGTGTCTGCAAAGTTCTGGCTTACTGGATTCGCACGATGCAATCGGAACGCCGCTGAAGAAGCTTGACTCTCAACCTCTAGAGCCTGTACTTCCTGTGTTATTAATGGCGCACTCCAAATGTGTGCTCCCTGACCTATTGAGAAATTCGGAATGACCTTTACCAAAAGACTAAGTTGCTTTCTTACTGTTTGGCTTGGCATGATTGCGTTGGCAGGCTCGGGTTGGTCCCAGCAAGACGCGGTTACAGCCGATAAGTTTGTTATCGTTGTCTACAACGTCGAAAATCTGTTCGATGCAGATGGTGTAGCACTCTACGACGACTACAAACCCGAGACCTATCAACCCAAAGATTTGCTGACGAAGCTGACGAACATCACCAAGATTCTCGCGAACTTCAACAACGGCAAAGGGCCAGAGATTGTTCTGTTCGAAGAGTTCGAAGCAGATCAGACTCCCAGTAGTTCACCTGTGAATTATCAAGAGTTCCTTAAGCAATACAGCGACATGACGGTTGAGCAAATGCTGAATGGGAATGTCTCAGCAGCGGTACGTGACCTACCCGTGCAAGCGTTGCTCCTGAAGTCGTTGAAAGATGCCGGACTGGCTCCCTACAACGTTTCCGTTGGAGAATACCGAGCTGACCCTACGGGCAGAACGGTCGCACACGTCAACGCGACTTTCTCACAATTCCCGATCGCAAAATCCATTACGCATCAAACAGATGGTGCACGAGGTATTTTGGAAGTCGTCCACACTGTGGGATCTTATCAGGTAATCACCTTCAACAATCACTGGAAGTCTGGAGCATCCAATCTGGACGACGAAAAGACCCGCTTGGGCAATGCAAAGACTCTGCGTGATCGCGTGGATCAAATCCTTGGCGAAAATCCAGCCGCGGATATCGTCATCGGCGGTGACTTCAATTCTCAATACAACCAGTCGAAGTCGAATCCCAAGATGACCAAGACGGCTCTCAATGATGTGGCCGGTAGTCAAGGCGACGAAATGGCGATTCGCAAACCGAATGGCCCTAAGCTCTACAATCTCTGGCACGACGTACCCAAGAATCGTCGTGGAAGCGATGTCTACAATGAGAAGTGGGGCACGCTCATGCAGATCATGATCACACCGGGTCTTTATGATCTCAATGGAGTTCAGTATGTCGACAATAGCTTTAGTGCTGCAGCTCTTGAGAACGTCAACGCTCAAGCCGGTAGCCGCGTGCCAATTTCTTGGGAGTACATCGACGGAGTCGGAGCGGGCTTCTCCGATCACTTGCCTGTCTACGCGCAGTTCCGAGTGGTGAAGGACAATGACAAGAGTCGCTTTGTGGAATTAACCAATCCAGGTGTCAATGACGATCCTACAGATTTGAATGCTGTGGATTACTCTTTTGCCACCAAAGCTAAGCATCGCTCGGTGAAAAGTCTTGGTTCAGACAAGGCCATCAAGTCGATGGAGAATTTCGGGCACGTCTTCTTGGTCGAAGCGACCGTATCAGCAGACTTTCCATTTCGTATTAAGATTTTTGAAGAAGAGTTCACTGTTTGGGCGTACAACGAGAAGTTTCGCGTGAACATGTACAAACAGTTCCCAGTTGGCAAGCCGATGGTCTTCCTAGGTGAATTGGGGGTTCACAAAGGCAAGTGGCAGTTCATTGTCAGAGATCCGTCGTGGTTAGAAGTCAAGAACTGACTTTGACTGAGGCGGCTTGCAGAAGTTAAAAAAGCAGTCGCCTTCGGCTTGCCGTTAAACAATTTCCCGGGCTTCACGCATTCGCGTGAGGCCCTTTCTTTTGCAGTGTGCTAAGCGACTTCTTCTTCTTCTTCTGAATCCGGTTGCGTTTGCGATTCTGATTGCGAGTTAGTCATTGCTTCAACTGGAAGATCTGTCGTTGTTGGAAGCTTGTTCTCCCAAGGCTCGTTAACGGGCTTCTCATCGGGCAGTCGACCGCTAAGGACTTCAATTGCAAAGCCCTCGTGGCGTAGTCTTCCACCATGTCGAGCAGGCAACCTAGCGTGGATCTCGACGTATTCGTCGTGGAACTGTTTACTAAGTACTTCCCCAACCTTGGCCAGCCAAGCCATTGTCTTGCCGTCAGCTACATCCAAGCGAACGCTGATAGTGACGAACCCTTCGCTAAGCGAATTGCTAACAGCGGCAGCCAAGCGATCCATCCCCTGCCCCGATTTGGCGCTGATTGGGATCGCATGGGGATAACGAGCTAACGCTGCGTGCATGTACTGTTCGGCACCTTCCGCATCGACCTTGTTGAGAAGTAAGAGCGTACGTTTCTCATCAATTCCCAGATCATGCAACACGGTGTAGACCGCCGAGATCTGATCAAGAACCGCTGGATTGCTTGCGTCAGCGACATGCAAAAGTAGATCTGCGTCTCGAGCCTCTTCCAGCGT
>CAUJKA010000035.1 GCA_963204965.1 Planctomycetota bacterium
GAGCACGAGCACGAGCACGAGCACGATTTCTTGACCCGATCTTCACAAAGCTCAGCGTCCCTCGCTAACGCAGCGGGTTAGGAGGTCCCTCACTGATGCAGCGGGTTGGGACTTAGTCAACATAACCAGTATATCTAGCGAAAAGGCGGCTCAAGGGTACTCAGTCGGGGCTAAGGCGGTTTTTGAGCGGTTCACGGGCTTCCAGACGAGCCGAAATGCCGTTAGGCTTCGGATTATTGGCAACTTCATTGGGTCACTTTAGAACATTTTCATTGGACCGACACAACATGTCTTCACAGCCTACCCCCAGCCCTGCACGCGACGTTTCCTTGACCGATTTTCAGGCCAAGATTAAGGCAATGTACTACGAAAAAGACGTTCAGCGTGGGATCGACGGGACGTTTATGTGGCTGATGGAAGAGGTTGGCGAGCTAGCCAGCGCGCTGCGGGAAGGGACGCCGGACGAGCTGAGTGGCGAGTTTGCTGATGTGCTAGCTTGGCTGGCGACAATCGCCAATGTGGCCGGGATTGATCTTGGCGAAGCCATTCAAAAGAAATACGGTACTGGCTGTCCTGGCTGCAATCGAATGGTTTGCACCTGCCCAATCGACGAAAAGCCGTAGTACAATGAGTGGACTATTACTGTCGGCGAGCCTACGAAGGAGTGAGTTCAGATGATCCATCGACGAGATTGGTTAGCCCGTTGCGCGGCGACGGCGGCTACTGCAGGAATCGCTCTGAGCTCCCGACGCTCGCTACTGGCAGGGACTGGCAAACGCTTAGAACCGGCTTGGGAGCAAAGCATTCGTTCCGGCCTGGATTATTTGGCTCGCACGCAAAGCACGGGAGGCCAATGGAGCTCGACGGTCTATCCAGTCGCTATCTCCGCGCTGGCCGGTATCGCATTGATATGTTCCGGATCGACAACTACTCAAGGTCCTTACTCAAAACAGATTGCTCGCTGCACCGACTACTTGTTATCGAAGTGTCGCGACAACGGACTGATAGGCGATCCGACTACCGACAATCGTTACACCTACGGACACGGCTTCGGCATGTTGATGCTCAGCCAAGTCTTAGGCGAAGAGGGCTATGAAGACCGCCGAGAAGAGTTAATCGAAAAACTAAAGGCAGCAGTCACCTTCTGCATCAACGCACAAACGGACGCAGGTGGCTGGGGCTACGTGAGCGCGAAAGACGGCGCGAACTACGACGAGGGCTCGACCACGATTACACAAGTTCAAGGCTTGCGAGGCTGTCGTAACGCGGGCATCCCCGTTTCGGCTGATGTGATTGATCGCGCCAAGAAGTATATCTACGGCTGCATGAACGCCGACGGTGGCATCAGCTACTCGAGCAAGCAGATGGGAACGTCGCGACCTGCGATCACGGCCGCCGCGCTGGCGGCGCTCTACAATGCAGGCGATTATTCAGGCGACCAAGTGCCTAAGATGATGAAGCACGCTCGCGATTCCTTGCATGACGATCTAACCGATCAAGGCGCTGCGTTTGGACATTGGCATTACACCTATCTGTACTATAGCCAAGTCGTCTATCGCCAAGGCGATGAAGAATGGTTGCCATTCCGCGATCGCTTGTACCGTCGCATCGTCTCCGAGCAACGATCCGATGGACACTGGGAAGGCCAGATCAGTCCGGTTTACATTACGGCCTGCAGTCTCATCATGCTGCAATTGGATTATGGACTCTTGCCCATCTATCAACGGTAAGTGGCAGCTCCATTACACATCGTTGACAAGCTCTCGCGACTGACGCTACTGGTACTGGCATTGCTTCTACCAGCGGCGCTATATGCCGTATTCAAACTGCCCATAGGCTCTGCGGGAGTTCACGAGTGGTTACCGCAAGGTCGCGTCGAGCGAGATCGCTACGAAAAGTTTCTCTCACAATTTGGTAGCGACCAAGTCTTAGTGGTCTCGTGGGATGGTGCCGATGCCAACGACCCACGTGTTGCAACTCTAGTCGAGCGAATTCGTCAGTGCATTGGCGATGATTCCCTTTTTAGCTCAGTTGTATCAGGCAGCGAAGTCATTCAATCGCTGAAACAATCTAAGTTGAGGCTGAGCGATGCCGAGATTCAACATCGCCTAGAAGGTACGCTGGTCGGTAAGTCAGGTATTGTGCCGATCATTATCAGCGTTAGTCCCCAAGGCATCGCGCAACATAAACTGACCATCGAGACGATCCGCGAGTTTGCCGATCAAGTCGAGGGACTTGGTCGCGAGCAATTGCGGATGGTTGGCGCTGTTCACGAGTCCTATGCTGTCGACGTTGCCGCGGAACAAAGCTTATCGCAACTGGTCCTTCCATCGACGGTCCTGGCGTTAACGATTAGTTGGATTTGCCTGGGCAGCTTCCGCGCGATCTGTGTGGTGATGTTACTTGCTGGCTCGGGACAGTTAGTGGCCGTCAGCGTGGTCTATTACAGCGGCTATCAGTTCAGCGCGGTATTAATTGTCTTGCCAACCTTGATTTTCATGCTCACGTTGTCTGGGGCGGTCCATTTGGTGAACTACCTTTTGGAGTCCAAAAATCGCGACTCGACCTCCCGAGGCATCGACGCTCTCAAGAAGGGATGGTGGCCGTGTACGCTCTCCAGCCTGACGACGATGCTGGGGATGGCCTCACTAATCACTAGTGAACTGGCCCCTGTTCGGCAGTTTGGCGGACTTTCCGCGATATGCCTAGGCATCGCGACGATCATTCTCCTGCTGGCGTTTCCCGCCACGGCAGATCTGCTGTTTGGCCTTTGGGTCAAGCCGCGTTCGCCGAGCTCAGCGTCTGAGGAATCTAGCCTCGAAAAGGATGGCGAGAAGCCTAATGTAGCTAAGCCCAGTTTCTTGGTGATTCCTCGATCTGTGGCTTCTAAGTTTCTTCCATGGCAACGACGACATGCGAATTCAATCTCGATCGCAAGCATTCTCTTGTTGATCTTCGTTTCAATTGGACTGACCAAACTTCAATCGTCGACGAAGTTCTGCGATATGTTTTCCGTCTCGCACCGAACCCACCAAGACATGCTGTGGTACGAGCAGAACATTGGGCCGATTTCGACTGTCGAGTGCTTGCTCAAGTTCGAAACGACCAGCGAGTCTGATCTTTTGCAAGAAGCGAAGACCATTAAGCATGTCGTCGATCAACTCAATCGATGCGAGCTTGTAGGTGGAGCCTTTTCGGCAGCGAGTTTCTTTCCGAAGCTCACCGACGCGACTGGCATGCGAGCTACTACGGTTCGTGCGGCTCAGCTGCGCGGCTTGGAAGCCAGTCTGGAACAGTTCCAAGAACAAGGACTGCTGCATACGACAGAGCAAAGTCGAGTTTGGCGAGTCTCGGCGCGCGTCTCTGCGGTCTCGCCGGTGTCGTTTGATCACTTGATTCAGACAGTCACACAGCAAGTACACATAGTCGTGGATAACGCGGAGATCAAGCCGCAAGTCGAGATCACCGGGCTGACTCCGGTCATGCATGAAACACAGCGGACCATTTTGTCAGACTTGGGCAGCAGCTTTTTATCGGCTTATCTGCTGATCACGCCAGCGATGATGCTCGTCGTGCGAAGCTTCTTCGGTGGAATCTTGATCATGCTGCCAAACGTTCTTCCGGTCGCGCTCGTATTTGGCGCGATGGGCTGGCAAGGCAGCTCGCTAGATATCGCTGGCATCCTCACCGCCAGCGTGGCTCTAGGCATTGCCGTCGACGACACACTACACTTCGTTTGTTGGTATGTGAAACAACTCGGCGAAGGTGAATCGAGACCACAAGCCGTCGAGAGCTCCTTTCATGCGTGTGCCTCGGCGATGATGCATACAACGCTGATCTCCTGCTGTTCGATGGTGCCTTTCCTCTTCGCAGACTTCGAACCAACAAAGCAGTTTGCTCGTTTGATGATTGGCCTCTTAGCTGCGGCACTTGCTGGCGATCTAATCTTGCTGCCCGCGCTACTTCTTTCGCCAGCGGGCAAAGTCGTTCGAAGTCTTGGACGCAAGTGACTTTAATAGACTAGCCGAAAGTTGCCTTCGCGAGCGTCGCGGAAGACTGCGTCGGCGGTCTTGGTAGGTTCTTATCTGCCGGAAAGAACCAGGGTGGACGATCCAATTCTCAAAATCCAACGCCGGCGAATAAACGCTCCCAAAGCAAGAGTCTTTCTTCATTCGAGCGTAAACTTGCAGCTATGACTTACTCGGGAGACACGCATATTGAACTCTCCCGCGCGCTGTAGCCGACCGTTTAGAGAATCAACTATTTCGCGGGAGAGTCGCGTGGCGAGTGGTGCGAGCCTAAGCGGTGAGGGCGAAAGCTCCCCAACCGAAGCGTTCCACGTATGATCCCACCATTACATTCCAATCAGATCGTTCTCTTGCAACGAGACTGAGTTTTTAGCGCAAAGACGCGAAGGCGCAAATAGGCAGAGGGGAAGCAAGCGAAGGAATTACAATGGTTATGAACGCGTGTCTTGCAGCGAATGTCAAACGTGGTCAAACCCGGCAGGAATTTGACCTACCGCTTGCCAGTCAGACTGATGAACCGTTCCGCAGGATTAAGAATTTCGGTAATCCGCAAACCGAACTTTTCGCCCGCTTTGACGACGTCACCTTGAGCGATCGGCTGATCGACAACTTCGACGGTCATCGGTGAATCGTAAGGCTTTTCGAACTGGATCATCACACCGGGAACCAGCTTCAAAACCTGGTCGACAGGCATCTTTTTCCGCGCAAGTGTAACCACGACAGGTACTTTGACCTGTAAAACGCTTTCGCAGAACGGCTTCAAAAGCTGTGGTTGAGACACTTGTTATCCCATAGAATAACGTAGGATGCGACGAAAAGGCTGTTTTGTCCTTATCGGCTTGCTCGGTCAAACCCCTTCAACGGTTCCCTCAAGCTATCGCAACTCGATCGTCGATCTTTAGGATTTTGCTAGCTAATTGGAAAATTCGATGCCGATTGCTCCATTGTTAACCAGCTCCCCAGGCAAGCTTCCCCTGGCCGATTACAAGCCGCTCAGCAACGACGAATTGTCGAGGCGGATCGATGCTGGGCGTCAAAAACTGGGCAAACGCCTGCTCATTCTGGGCCATCACTACCAGCAAGATGAAGTCATCGACCATGCCGATTTGCGGGGTGATAGCTACCAGTTGAGCGAGCAAGCCGCGTCGAGCACCGAGTGTCGGACGATTATCTTCTGCGGCGTGCACTTTATGGCCGAGACTGCCGACATTCTGGCAAATCGCCCGGAGAAGATCGCCGAACGCGACGGTGCGACAGTCAAAGTCATCCTGCCGGACATGGCCGCCGGTTGCTCCATGGCGGATATGGCTGCCATTCGACAAGTTGAAAACGCTTGGCAACAACTGGGCGAAGTCATCGACACGCAGCAGATGATTCCGGTGACCTACATCAACTCGGCAGCCAGCTTAAAGGCCTTCTGCGGCAAACATGGTGGCATTGTTTGTACCAGTAGTAACGCAGCCGCCGTGATTCGCTGGGCCTTCGAACGCGGTCAGCGAGTCTTTTTCTTCCCCGATCAACACCTCGGCCGCAACACAGCTCTGAAGATGGGAATCACCAACGCTCAGATGCCCGTTTGGGATCCGTACGCCGAAGAGATGGGCGGCAACAGCGAACAGCAGATCATCGATAGTCGCGTCGTTCTGTGGAAAGGTCACTGCAGCGTGCACCAGATGTTCCGGCCTGAACATGTGCAACAATTTCGTAATCGCATTCCCGACATTAAAATTCTGGTGCACCCCGAATGCCCTCAGGAAGTAAACGACATTGCCGATCTTTCGGGTTCGACCAGCATGATCTTGAAGACTGTTCAACAGTCGCCGCCGGGATCGAAGTGGGCGATTGGAACCGAGCTGCATCTGGTCAATCGTCTAAAGAAACAGCACCCCGAGCAAGAGATTCACTTCCTTAGCCCGGTTGTTTGCATGTGCGCGACGATGTATCGAATCGATTTGGCTCACCTTTGCTGGAGCATTGAAAACCTGCTCGAAGGCGAAGTGGTCAACCATATCGAAGTCGATCCAGAAACGGCCAAGTATTCGCTGATCGCGCTCAAGCGGATGTTGGAAGTCAAGTAACATTCAACGCACTCCCACGTATCTATCCGGAGACCAGTGTGGCTAGCGATTCGAGCGACGAAATCGACGAAATGGGCGAAGTCGACGAATTGGACCAATGGCCCGAGATAGAGGTCGACGATCAACCCAGCGTCATCTCCGACGAACCTCCCGCCGATCAGACTCCGGCCGAGGTTCCCGAAGAACTGTTTGGGTTTCGACGATCTGCGGAGAAAGTAAAGTCTTTCCCACACACGCCCGGCGTCTACTTAATGAAGAACGCCTCGGGTGTGGTGATCTACATCGGCAAAGCTAAAGATCTTCGCAACCGCGCGGGCAGCTACTTTCTCAAGGCCGCGCAACTGGAAGAACGCACGGCCAGTTGGATTCATGAGATTTGCGATATCGACTACATGGAATGCGAGAGCGAGGTCGACGCGCTGCTTGCCGAAAGCCGCTTGATCAAAGATATCCAGCCCAAGTACAACAAAGATCTCAAGGACGACAAGACTTTTCCCTACTTGCAGATCTCGACGCGCGAAGACTTTCCTCGCATCGAGGTGACTCGTCAGCCAGAATCCTCCGGTGTCAAACTCTACGGACCATTCACCAGCGCCGGCGCACTGCGCGGTGCGGTGCAAGTCTTACAACGCATCTTTAAATTCCGCACCTGTTCATTGGACATCGAAGAGGCAGACGAGCGCTGGCGGTGGTTTCGTCCCTGTCTGTTAGCTTCGATCGCACAGTGTTCGGCGCCGTGTAATCAACGAATCGGCAAAGAGGAATACAAGCAGGATATTAAGCGACTGCAGACCTTTCTCGAAGGCGGCAAGCGGAAGCTGATCAAAGAGATTCAGGACGAAATGAAGCAGGCCGCAAAAGACTTGAAGTTCGAAAAAGCAGCTAGGCTCCGCGATGAGATTCAGATGCTCGAACGCTTGGACGAGCGGGGGCATTTGGACACACACGTTCAGCCCGAGGTATTTTACATCGATCCCAAGAAGGGGCTCGCCGGTTTGCAGAAGGTGCTTAAGCTGAAGTCAACGCCGCGAGTCATCGAGGGCGTGGATATCGCTCACCTGGGAGGCACCGAAACGGTCGCCAGCCTAGTGCAGTTCATCGATGGATTACCGTTTAAGCCTGGCTACAGGCGCTACAAGATCCGCGATGTCAAAGGCATCGACGACTTCCGCAGTATTCACGAAGTGGTCGCGAGGCGATTCCGAAGATTAAGCGACGATATGCAGACCTTTCCGGACATCCTGCTTATCGACGGTGGTAAGGGCCAGTTGAGTGCGGCCTTAGCTGCTTTCCGCGATCAAGGCATCGATCCGCCAACATTGCTTTCGCTGGCGAAGCAAGAGGAAGAGATTTTTTTGCCGGGACAGAGCGAATCGATCAAGCTTAGCCGCCATGCTTTCGCGCTTCGGCTATTACAATATGTGCGAGACGAGGCCCACCGCTTCGCACAACATTATCACCACATTCTTCGAAGCAAGAACCAGTTTGGACCTTAACCCGCTTCTGATTTCCGTTGGCAATACGCTGCTCGCCATCATAGTCTGCTTGCTATTGGCGATCCCGATTGGCGCTTTCTTTGCCGCTCTTTTGACTCGAAGCAATCTCTACGGCAGACGCTTCGGCGCGATTGCACTTGCAAGTCAGTTGGCCGTACCGTTGTACGTTTTTGCTGGCGGTTGGGCCGCCGGTCTTGGCTTGCAAGGCTGGATGCGCGTCGACAGTTGGTTGGGACCAACCGGGCTGAGTTGGATGCAAGGTTGGTTCGGAAAGTTACTGGCGGTTGGTCTGATTCACGCGCTGGCCAGTATCCCATGGGTGAGTCTCATCCTTTCGCTTGGTCTGTTGACCTGCGACCGAAGCGAAGAAGAGATGGCCTTATTGGATGGCGGATGGTCGATGTTAGTGCGCCGAGTTTGGTGGCCCAGACTGCGAGCTTGGGTGGCCGTCGCGTGCTTGTGGTGTTGTATGGGTCTACTGACCGAGATGGTCGTGTCGAATCTCTACATGTTTTCGACGATCGCAGAACGAGTCTACCAAGATGTCAGCCGCGATACCGTTTCTCCACTAACTTACATCATCGCAGTCTTTCTCGTGACACTTCCCATCTTTGCCTTGAGCTGGAGGTTAACGCGACGTCTGCCGCCTTTGCGAGACGTTCTGGTGAAGTCACAGCATTTCAGCGCTTATGAGATACCGCTAGGCAAGCATCGGTGGGCGATCAGTACAGCGTTTTGGTTTTTGACTCTGATCTTCGTTGGGTTGCCATTAGTCAATTTGACGATGAAGGCAGGGTGGACACCGGTCGTCGAACATGCGCGAACGGTCGGCTTCACTTGGACTCCGCAGCGTTTTTGGCAAACGATTGTCGAGTCGCTAACTCTGTTTCAATCAGAGTTCTACTGGTCGATTATGTTGGCCGTTGGTTCTAGTCTGACTGCCGTGCTCATAGGAATGTTGCTCTATTGGATCACGTCCAAGCGGCGTGACGTTGCGACGACTACTACGGCGAGCAATCCGCTACGTAGTTCCATTCACGTGCTGATGTTGCTGTTGGTTTCTATTCCAGGACCCATGGTTGGAATGCTGTTAGCTCGCGCGCTGAATCAACCCGGCTGGTTGGGCGAGGTCTACTATCGCACACTTGCAGCTCCGATTGTGGCGCAGCAATTTCGATTGCTCCCGCTAGCTTGGCTACTGATCTGCGGATTGATGGCGACGATATCCGTGAGATCGTGGGAACTGGCTTTTTCTGACGGGCTCAACCGATGGCAAGTTCTTCGATCAATCCTCTGGCCGCAGATCGGAAAACGCACCATCGTCGCTGTCATCCTGCTGATGTTAATGAGCATCGGCGAGCTTAGCTGTTCGATGGGTGTCCTGCCTCCCGGCGTCACTACAACATCGATGCGGCTTTTTGAGATACTGCACTTTGGCATGCGACATCAAGATTCGGGCTTGTGCGGAGTCCTTGTGCTGCTCGGCTGGTCCGCTGCGCTACTCATGCGCAGAATCGCACGTTAGAATCATGCTAAGCTGCCGAAGCTGTGCAACTCAAAGAATGTCAAGGCCAAGGTCTTAGTCAGTCGCCCTTGTCGATGACTTGTTTGAGCGCTACGAAATAAGTGTTGCGTTCGCCATCGGTGTTCATGCGGATCGGCGCTTGCAGCCTGCCTCCTCCGTCTGAACGCCGGAAACACCATCGCCACACAGTGCCGTCAAAGTCATAGATGCCTATGAATGTTTGCTTCTTCTTGTCCTGATCCACGCCAGTGAAAATAAACTTATCGAACTCATTGCCTTCTTCAAACTGAATATCGCCACGAATCGAGATCGTTTCTGTAAGCGTTGGGTTTCGACGATGCGCTGCAAAGTTGGGACGGATGGTCATCGTGAAAGCACGATCGCTAACGACCTTGGGAAGCAACTTCCCACCGTCGGCGGTGCTTTCCTGCACTGCAATCCAGCGTCCAATGAACTTCTTCAATTCACGCTTGTTAAACTCCTCTTTGCTCAAACCTGACGGCAGCTTCGCGACCGCAGGAGCTTCACCAGTCTCGGCATCACCGCCCATCCAACTGGAGACTCCATACACGCCAGCACTGACGACTATCAAAAGGCCAAGAATAGTTGCAACCAGGACTGGCACTCGGCTCTTCGGTTTTGATTCTAGCTTTTCTTGAGTCGGCGACTGTGTCTCAGTCGCCTGAGTCTTCGCAGTTGGCTGAGTTTTGGGAGCTGTCTGCGTCTTCGCAGTTGCTTGTGTTGTAGGTTTCGATGGAACGGACGGAGTATCGCTGCCTGGAACAGCGCTGGGAACTGCACAAAGAGCCTTCACCGATTGAACCAATTGCGTTAAGGTTGGTTCAATCGGCGGCTTGAATCCGTCCAACCAATGAGTGTTGGAGAGCGCAAACTCCAAGGCGCCTTTAGGGTTCGCATCCTCGATACGGAAAGGAAGTATAGGCATCGACTTTCCAATCGCACGCTCGACCTCTCGACGAACTTGAGCCGAATCATTTGCGTTAGTGGAAAAGATGACCAGCATGACCTTACTTCGATCAATACCATCGATGATCGCAGCGCCCCATTCGACTCCAGGCTGAATATCGCGAGGTGCAATCCAGCAGCGCAGCGAATGGCTCTCAAGCGACTGGCAGACCAACTCGGCGTAAGTTCTGTCTTTGGAAGAGTGGCTTACAAAGGCATCGTACTGTTTGTTACTAGAGTCCATCGATCTCCAACTTAGCACTAAGAATCAAGCTGTTGTTCTGTAAGCTTAACCGATCATCGTGGAATTCGTACGGTCAACCGCAGAGTTCATCAATGACTTTGCCGCCAAATTGACTGAGCTGCTTAAATCGGCCTGCATGATAGTAGGTTAACTTATTGTCATCCAATCCTAACAGTTTGAGAAGCGTCACATGAAAATCACGGATATGGGCCTTGCCCTCGACGGCCTCCATTCCCAATTCGTCGGTGGCACCGATCGTATGTCCAGCGTTGCAACCGCCTCCCGCAAGCCAAATCGTCATTGCGTTCGGATTATGATCTCGGCCGTAGGCCGTACCTCCCCGGACGCCATTGTCGGGTGTACGTCCAAATTCACCGCACCAAACGATTAAAGTGCTTTCCAGCAACCCACGCTGCTTCAGATCGGCAATCAATGCGGCTATTGGTTGGTCCACGTTTCGGACAAGGTTCCCATGCGCTCGTTCGATGTAGTCGTGGCTATCCCATGAACCGTGGTAAAGCTGCACGAAGCGGACGCCTTTTTCAATTAACTTACGAGCCAACAAACATTTGCGTCCAAAAGCGTTCGTTGCGTCTTGATCGATTCCATACATGTCCTTCGTGCGTTGATCTTCCGATGCTAGATCCAACACCATGGGTACTTCCGACTGCATTCGAAAGGCCAGTTCATAGTTCTCTAGTCGAGCGGCCAGTTCTTCGTGCTCGGGGTGTAAAGCCAAATGAGCTTGGTCGAGCTTTCGAAGTAAGTTCAAGTTCTTTCGCTGATGAGCCTCAGTGATACCCTCAGGTGGTCTTATGTCCAGAATAGGTGACCCTTTGGCCCTCAGTGCTGTCCCTTGATGCTGCGCGGGTAAATAACCGTTGCTCCAGTTGGCTGCACCGCCTTGTGGATAGCTGACCTCTGGCAACACTATGAACCCTGGCAAATTCTCGTTGATTCTTCCGAGACCATAGTTCATCCAAGCGCCAATCGCTGGATCGCCACCAAATCGATTGCCACAATTCACTTGATACATGGCTGTGGGATGATTGACGCTATCTACCGTACAACCGCGATAGAAGCAGATCTCATCAGCGACTTTAGCAAGGTGCGACCAATTCTCGGCCATATCCGCGCCAGATTGACCAGCTTTGACAAAGCGAAAGGGGCTTCGGACATAGTACCGCTTGCCGCTTTCCATTGCCGACTTTTGTTTGCCTTCGCGAGTAAACTCTTTCAAATGCACTTTTTCTAGCGAGGGCTTGGGGTCAAACGTGTCGATATGCGATGGCCCGCCTTCCATCATCAGGAAGATGACCTGCTTGGCTCGCGCACCAGCCAAATGGAATGCCGGTTTCTCTGGTTGATTCCCAGTGGTCCTCGCTTGCGACTTGTACTTCGAGTCCTGAATTGGCTCATCAGCAGCCAACATAGCCGATAGCGCGATGCTACCGATAGACGCACCGATACCGTAGATCAAATCGCGACGATTGATCGGCGAAACGGGTTGTAAGCGGCTGAGCTGTGGCTGTGTTGTTGTTTTAGTAGACATATGAAAACTCGCTGGAGTTCAAAAGTACTAAACATAAATCACCCAAGGCACGCGTCTTCGCATCGAAATCTGCGGCTTGCAAGTCAGCTACAAAATCGCGATTCGCAAACAGCTTTTCTGCAAAGCTGAATCGCTCGCCCGTATTCTCTTCCACAGCTTCACGCAGGATGCTCAACAAGGGTTCTGGCTTGGTGGGATGAACAGATCTTTGCATTTGCGTCATGTCCTGCCAATGCTCTAAGCATTTTTGAAGCTCTTCAGAGCTAGCCTCGCGACCATAGCAGAGTTGGAAACAGCGTTGCACAGCTTGAGTATCTTCGCTCGACTCCTTCAAAGCGCGAACTGCCAACGCAAGTGCTCGGGAGTACGCGTTCTGGCTATTGAACAACGAAAAGACCTGCGGTGTGACGACACTTGAATCGCGTCGCTCGCATGCAAAATCCGGTGAAGGAGTATTAAACACCTCCATCGCCGGATCGCTCAAGCCTCGCAACTTGAGCACATAAATCGATCGACGATGTCGCTGGCTTGGCAGCGGATTTGGCACCCACGCTTCGGCAAAGGTTCCCATGACTTGTCGCGGTGGCATGGCAACCTCAGGATTGATCTCGGGGCGAACAGGAATTCCACCAATCGCTAGGTTCAATTCGCCCGAGACCGCCAACATCGAATCTCGCAACTCCTCAGCGCTCAACCTGCGCGGCGGAAATACAGAGTAGCTGAGGCCAAGGGGATCGAATTCCTTAAGTTGGTCAGCTTGCGGATGTTGACTGCTGCGCCGATATGCCTGGCTGAGCATGATGGTGCGATGTAGAGCCTTAATCGACCAGTTCTTCTCAACCAGTACAGCAGCTAGCCAGTCCAATAGTTCGGGGTGCGTTGGTGGCTTACCGGTGCTTCCAAAGTTGTTGGGATTACCCGCTATCGGCTGCCCGAAGTGCCACATCCAAATCCTATTGACGATGACTCGGGATGTCAGCGGATTGTTGCGATCGGCAATCCAATTCGCCAGTTCAGTACGACGACCACTCACGTTCTCCGTTACAGAAATTGGACATACCTTGTCGAGAACACTCAACGATCCAGGTTTCACTCGCTCAGTTGGCGAAAAGGGATCACCACCCGCAAGAATATAGCTCTCCTCAAGTTCTCCTTGTGCCATCGGGTCATCTGGACGACGCGTCGGGGACGTAACCGAGGTAACCTTGGGCGTCTTACCGTTGAATACGGCCAGTGCTACTGGCTCGTAGCGATCCAGATCCCAACGCAGTCGTTCGAGCCCCTTGCGAGCGACGCGTTCGCGGCCGAATTGCTCAGGCGTGAAACCGAGTAGCTTCGGAGGATACTCGCTTTCCGGTTCTCCCTGTCTGGCGAGGATTGTTCGAGCTCGACTGAACACCTCGGAGAAGCTACTGTTGCCCAGCGCTTTGCGTGGAATAATCCCGGCTCGAGCGGCTTGTACCGCTTCGTTCCACTTCTTCGAATCCTTCTGATTCTCTTGAAACCACTTCTGCGCGTTGGCCAACTGCAGCTCATCCAATTCAATTAGCGTCTGCTGATGCTCGCTAACTGCCATTTCCAAATATTTTCGTTCCTCAAAGCCACTCGTGTTTTCTGTTTCCAAGAAAGGTACCGAACGCTCGCACAACTGCGTCGTGGCAAAGGCTGCTTGAATGGAGTAGTAGTCGCGAGTGGGAACTGGATCATACTTATGATCGTGACATCGCGCGCACTGCAACGAGTGAGCTAGAAACGTCTCGCCAACACTGTTGGTAACGTCGTCTAAAAAGCGTTGTCTGGCGATCTTGGCAACCTCCATCCCCGTTAGCTCCCAAGGGCCCATGCGCAAAAATCCAGTCGCCACGAGTTTTTCTGGATCTTTGGCGTCGATCTCATCACCAGCGATCTGCTCGCGGATGAACTGATCAAAGCCTTTGTCATTGTTGAACGATCGAATCACGTAGTCGCGATACCTCCAAGCGCTACCGCGTTGATAATCATTCGCAAACCCTGAGGAATCCGCGTAACGCGAGACATCCAACCAATGCTGCGCCATTCGCTCGCCGTAGTGTGGCGATTCCAGGAGAGAATCGACAAGCTCGGCCATCGCTTTGTCAGCATCGCCAGAATAGCTCGCTTCAAACTGTTGCACTAATTCCGGCGAGGGAGGCAAGCCGGTCAGGTCAAAGCACGCGCGACGTACGAGTGTGCGAGCTTCGGCACTTGGTGCGACGACCAGTCCACGAGGCCGACGCATCTCAAGCAATTGATCAATGGCGGTTGCACTCGTGAAGTCGTTCTGCAGTTCGTCGATCTTGTGTGGTAGCGTTGGTTTTTGGACCGGTTGATAAGCCCACAACGATCCAGGTTTGTAGCGACGATTTGTCCACTGGGGACTTAATCCGCCGCTAGTCACGACCGCAGTGCCATCCTCCTCGGCCCACTTGGTTTCGTTCGCTTTTTGTAGCTCAGCAATGCGATCTTCTGCGGGCCATTGTGCCCCTGAATTGATCCACTCCTTAACCCAACCGAGCTGCTCCGGTGTCAATTGCTCGGACTCTTTGGGTGGCATCGCCGACCATTGATTGCTCGATCTTGAAACGGCTTGAAATAGCGGACTTGCCTGAGCATCGTCCAGAACGATCAAAGGTAGCTTAGTATCGCCTCCAGCTTGCGTCGATTGCAGCGTACGAAGATCAAGACCACCTTCGATTGCATCAAGCGACTTGCCATGACAGGCCAAGCATTTTTCGCTTAGCAGTGGCTGTATCCTGCGAGCGAAGAGTAATTCGCCATCTTCGTCGGCGAAAGCCATTGCGTTAGTACCAATCGCGATCAGCAAAGCAATCGTGCGAAGCGTCGCATGAAAACCGAAGGACCATTCAGTTGGACTGTCGCACATGATCGGTTGCTACTAAGTTGATTGTCGGAATGCATGGGCTTGGAGCCTAATGTCATTATTGTAACCAGAAAGCGCACAGCCTTCGCGCGGGTCTGGTAGGTCAAATTCCTGCCGGGTTTGACCAAGTTTGACAGAGCTGAATTGAAGACTTTCATGACCTTCAACTCTCGCTTCGGAACGCCGCGTTGATGACGAGCCCTTCGGTTGGATTGGCTGACGACGATTGTGAGCGTTCGACTTCGGTCTGCCAGTTTTCGCCCACACCGCTTAGGGACCGCCCAACTCGACACGCGACTCTCCCGCGAATTTGTTCAATCACTATACGGCAAAGTACTGCGCGCGGGAGAGTTCGATCAACGTACGCTCCAAGTCACGCTAGCAGCTGTAGTGTTTTGGTAGGTCAAATTCCTGCCGGGTTTGACCAAGTTTGACGGAGCTGAATTGAAGACTTTCATGACCTTCAACTCTCGCTTCGGAAACCTTGTTCGCTATGCTGACTCAGACATATTGGTTAGTTTGAATCGTTGGGTTTCGTACCTCAACCCAACCTACCTGACTTTTTGTCTTACTATTAAGGTCCGTTCGGGTTACTATGGTGCGTCAATCCGAACACTTGCTCCAAGCAACAGCATTCCGTGGGGCCAAATTCCTTTAAACGATGGTTCAACAGTTGAACAACCAGATTAGCAGCCTCAAGAATCCCTGGATTCAATCGCTAGTGAGACTGCAGCGCGCGAGCGAGCGGCGCGAGCAGGGTCGGTTCCTGCTGGAAGGATCGAATCTAGTGCAGGCAGCCATCGAATCGGCTTGGCCTCTCGAGTGTTTGCTGGTGACCGATCATTGGTCCAGCTCCAATCGTCAACCGTTCGCTCAGTGGGGCAAACAAGTTCCCGTGCAGTGGGTGACCCCACAAGTTCTCAAAGCCGTCGCGACCACCCAGGCCCCTGAGGGAATCGTTGCGGTTGCGAATATTGTCGAGCAAAGTGAAGAGCTTAAATTGCCCAAGCTGGGAATTGCCGTGGACGCTTTGCAAGACCCAGGAAACCTTGGAACCCTGGTACGAGCCGCTGCGGCCAGCAGTGCTGACGGAGTTTATTTGGGCGAAGGTTCCGTCGATCCCTACAACGACAAGCTGCTACGGTCGACTGCAGGGCTCTGGTTTAGCCAACGTCCTCAGCAAGTGGATCTTCCCGAGTGGATAGGCCACTGCCGCAATTCTGACGTGCAGGTATTGGGCGCCTCGGCTGAAGGGCAGGCCTTTTGGGAGCTCGATCTGCAAAAGCCGACGCTATTTGTCTTGGGCAATGAAGGAGCCGGCCTGTCGACCAAGATCCGCCAGTGTATCGAACATTTTGTTTCTGTACCGATGAACACTCAAGTCGAATCGCTGAATGTGGCGATGACCGGTACACTCTTACTCTACGAAGCGATGCGTCAACGCCAGCGACCTTGAAACGAGCTCCATCGAACTCGAATTCCTCGTCGGCGTCGAACCTCCTAGCACCCTCGCATCGCATGATTGTTACTCTTGAATTGAATTCTACATGTCGCAGATTACGATCCAACAACTCACTATCGGCTACCAAGGCCCACAACTGCTTACCGAAGTCGATTGTCGTATCAATTCGGGAGAACGTATCGGTTTACTCGGACGCAACGGAGCAGGCAAGACCACGTTGATGCGGCTGCTGATGGGAATGGAAAAGGCCGACGAAGGCAAGATTGAGTTCGCTGCAGACACTCGCATCGCCTTCCTTCAACAAGACGTGCCTGACCAAGTTGAAGATACGATTACGCAAGTGATTGAAACGGGGCTTCCCGCAGAATATCACGATGCCGAGAATCACTGGAGGCGTGACCAGATCGTCGAGCAAACGTTGGCTCAGTTGGAGCTCGATGGTAGCCGTCACTTCGCTGACCTTTCTGCGGGTCTAAAGCGGCGGACTTTGTTGGGCAAGGCAATTGTTGGTAAGCCTGACATCCTTTTGTTGGACGAGCCCACCAACCACTTAGACATCGATTCAATCACTTGGCTGGAAGGCTTTCTGGCTTCACAGCGATTCACGTTACTGTTCGTGACTCACGATCGTCAATTCTTGCGACGCTTGGCTACCAGAATTCTCGAGATCGATCGCGGTCGGCTGTTCGATTGGACTTGCGACTACGACACCTTTTTGAAACGCAAAGAGCTGGCGTTGCAAGCCGAAGAAAAGCAACAGGCGCTGTTCGACAAACGTCTCGCGGAAGAAGAGGTCTGGATACGAACCGGCATTAAAGCTCGACGCACTCGCAACGAAGGACGTGTGCGACGGCTTGAGGAGATGCGACGAGCCAGAATGCGTCGCCCAAAAGTAGTTGGTAATGTAAAGATGCAAATCGACACCGGAGATCGCAGCGGACAATTGGTCTGCGATCTTCAGGGGGCCTCGTTCGGTTACGATGGCAAGCAAGTCGTCGCGCCTTTTGATTTAACAATCATGCGCGGCGATAAGATCGGTATTTTGGGTCGCAATGGCGTGGGCAAGTCGACTTTGCTCAAAGGCATTTTGGGCCAGTTGCAGCCGCTTTCTGGCAGTGTGCGATTGGGAACGCGATTGGATATCGCCTACTTCGATCAGACTCGCGATATCTTAGACCCAGAGAAAACCGCCGAACAGAATGTGAGCGAAGGCAAAACGACGATTGAAGTCAACGGACAATCTCGGCACATCATCGGCTATTTGCAAGACTTTCTCTTTACTCCCGAACAAGCTCGCACGCCAATTCGTTTCTTCTCGGGAGGCCAGCGCAATCGATTGCTCCTTGCGAAGCTGCTAGCGCGACCTGCGAACATGTTGGTGATGGACGAACCCACTAACGATCTTGATTCCGAAACACTGGAACTACTGGAAGAGCGCTTGGTCGACTACGAAGGGACCCTGATCGTTGTCAGCCACGATCGAGCCTTCTTAAACAACTGCGTCACCAGCATGTTGGTATTTGAAGAGGGCATCATTCAAGAGTACGTCGGCGGCTATGACGATTGGATTCGACAGCGCAATGCCAAACAGGCTAGTAGTAAGCAAGCCAATGGGAAACGAACAAACGGGAAACAATCCGGTAGCGAGTCGGCCAAAGAGACCGCAAAGTCCGAGTCGAGCTCGGCCGCGCCGCCGAAGCCTTCGGCCAGCGCAAGAAAGCTAACGTTCAAAGAGCGGTACGAACTGGAACAACTGCCGCAGAAGATTGAAGCGATGGAAAGCGAACTTGCCGAGCTGCATGAAAAGACGGCTCAGCCCGACTACTACAAGTCGGCTCCAGCGATTCAGCAGACCGACAGAGCTCGTATTGCTGAGCTCGACCAACAGTTGCTTACCTGCTACTCGCGATGGGAAGAACTATCCGCGGGCGAATAGAAAAGGCCTGGAAGTACATCGCGAAATGGTTCGGCAATTCGTTTGAGACGATCTTCAGGGCGAGGCGAATTCAGAATATTTGATTCCACTCTTGCCACCGATTGCACCGCTGATCATAATGTCGGCATGAACAGCAACCTTTACTTCTCTTACTTTTTCAGCTTTTACCCTGAGTTTATTCAGGGGCTGTGAAACGTATGTAGACTGCTAAGCTGCTACAAAATCGAAAAAATTCACGGCCCTGATGATCTAAGATCCTCAGGGTTTTTTGTTTTTCTGACCAAATTGAAGGGTAGATGATGATCGTTGTAATGGAACCCGGCGCTAGTGAAGAACAGATCAAACACATGACGGATCGCGTTCATCAATTGGGCCTTAAGGCTCACGTCATTCGTGGCACCGAGCGGACGGTGATTGCTGCCGTGGGCGATGAACGTACGACGAAGCCCGCCGACTTGGAGACCGGGCCGGGCGTTGCCGAAGTATTGCCGATTCTGGCTCCTTACAAGGTGGCAAGCCGTGAACTCAAGCCCGAACCGACACAGATTCAAGTCTTGAACTTCAAAGCGGGTGCCGGCGCGATTGGTGTCATCGCTGGACCGTGTAGCGTTGAGAGCGAAGAGCAGATCATTGCCTGTGCTCGCGCTGTGAAGGCGGCTGGCGGGACAGCGCTTCGCGGCGGAGCCTTCAAGCCTCGCACTAGCCCCTACAGCTTTCAAGGCATGAAAGAAGATGGACTCAAACTGTTGGCCGCTGCGCGCGAAGAGACTGGCTTGGCCGTCGTGACCGAAGTGATGGGAACTGAATCGGTAGACTTGGTCGCCAAGTATTCGGATGTGCTTCAAATCGGTGCTCGCAACATGCAGAACTATCGCTTGCTTGAAGCTGTTGGCAATACCGATCGAGCCATTCTACTCAAGCGCGGTGCTAGCGCCACGATGGAGGAGTTCTTGTTGGCCGCCGAGTACATCTTGAACGAAGGCAATCAGAATGTGATGCTTTGCGAACGCGGTATTCGGACTTTCGAGAATCACACGCGATTCACTTTGCCGCTTGCTAGTGTGACTTATCTGCATCGCAAGACACACTTGCCGGTGATCATCGATCCAAGTCACGGAACGGGACACGCTTACATGGTTCCTGACATGTGTGTTGCAGCCGTTGCTGCTGGTGCTGATGGACTGATCATCGAGATGCATCCCAACCCTGAAAAGGCGATGTCCGACGGCTATCAATCGCTGGACTTCAAGCAATTCGACGACACCATGCGTCGATGTGCTCGAGTCGCTGCCGCAGTGGACAAGCACTTGTGTTAGAATCTCGTGGTGACTTTTCAGGCACTCCCTTCGAAGTCAACCTACCGGCTAAATTCCAATGCTGTTCCTGAGGTATTCACCATGAAATTGCGCGGCGTCAATATTGTCCATTGTCTGATGCTCAAGACATCCGTGGTATGCGTTCCATTCGTGCTTTTGTCCAGCGTTCTATCGACTCCGACGATTGCACAAACCGAAAGTGGTAAGACGCAAACATCCACTGCCGCTGCTGCAAGCAACGCCGCGCAGGATGAAACGGGCTTTAAGCCGCTATTCGACGGAAAGACGCTGGAAGGCTGGGAGGGCAACTTGCAGTACTTCCGCGTCGAATCGGGAGCGATCGTTGCGGGCAATTTGAAAAACAAAATTCCCAACAACGAGTTTCTGTGCTCCAAGGAGCGTTACGCTAATTTTGAGCTTCGACTGGATGCCAAGTTGATTGGCGAAGGCGACAACGCGGGCGTGCAGTTTCGTAGCGAGCGAATTCCCAACCACCACGAGGTGATCGGCTATCAATGCGACATCGGCATGGTCGGCAAAGATCGCTCGATCTGGGGCGCCTTGTACGACGAATCGCGGCGTAAGAAGTTCATGGCGGATACTCCTGCCGACTCGCTAAAGATCATCAAAAAAGAGGATTGGAATGCGATTCGTGTAGTCGCCAAGGACAACAAGATTCAGATCTTTGTGAACGGCCAGCAGATGGTCGATTACACTGAGCAGGACAAAGATATTGCTGCTACCGGGATCATTGGTCTGCAAATCCACTCCGGTCCACCTGCGGAAGCGTGGTACCGCAATGTTCGCATCAAGTTGCTATAATCAAGCCCCTCTCCAGTCAAGTATCTAGCCTCGTCGACACTCATCCTGCCTCCCTCCTCCCAATCCTACATACGACTGCTAGTCGTCCCGCCTGCATGAAACCTTGCGCAATAATGCGATTGTTGCCAACTTTAATCATCACGCTTAGCGTGTGTTTAGTTGGTTGCACCGAATCCACCGACGCGGCTTCGCGACTGAAGATGGGGCACGTCTACGAAGTCCGCGCGCCATCACACAAGTATGGATCGGGCAAGCTGGACGAGCGACTGAAGGAATCGGGTTGTGGACTGAGCGTTACTGTGTTCCCCGCGTCCCAGCTTGGCAATGAGCCGGAGCTGGTCGAGCAGTTGGTCGCCGGTGAGCTAGAGCTAGTCGTCGCGGGACCGTCATTCTTAGCGATGTGGCATCCACCGCTGGGCATCTTTGACGCAGCCTTCGCCTTTCGCGACTTGGATCACATGCTGGAAGTGGCTCACAGCGAAATCTTGGCAAAGCACTGGGAGATATTGCGTCAGAAGTACGGAGTGCGAATTTTGGATACCTGGGCCTATGGTGCTCGACATATCACATCGAATAGGCCGATTCACAACCTGCAAGATTTGGCTGGGTTTCGTCTGCGTTTTCCAGCGGCAAAAATTTGGCAGTTGTCGGGTGAAGCCATGGGAGCTAGTCCGATGGCGATCCCATTTTCAGATGTCTACCTGGCATTGCAAACCGGTACTGCCGATGGACAGGAGAATCCTATTCCCGTGATCGAATCGATGAGCTTCCAACAAGTGCAACCCTACCTTTGCCTCACGGGTCATATTCAGTCTTCGACCGTAGTCATGGTCAACAATCGAGCGTGGAACAAGCTATCGAAAAAGCAGCAAGACTCCCTGCAATCAACGATTCAACAATTGGGCTTGGAAGTCTATCAAGGCTTGCAACAGGAAGAGAAAGAGATTCTCACGCGATGGGAAAACGAGAAGACGATCGAGATCATTCGCGATGTCGATATTGAACCGATTCGACAACGATGCATTGAGTTCTTTTCGAATGGTCATCCCTTCAGCGACATGTATCGCGAAACAACTGCCTCAAAGCCGAAGGAAACTCGTGTACCTGTGGAGGTCTCGCAATGAACTCCACCGAAGTTAACTTTGGAGCTGACCTATTATCTCAAAAGGTCCATCGCTGGACTTGCCGATTAGTACAAATCGAGCGATTCTTGGCTGCATCGATGCTGTGCGTCATTTTGGGAACAATGGGCGTGCAAGTGTTTGCGCGGTATGTTTTGAACCATCCGTTCGGATGGAGCGAAGAGCTCTCGCGTTTTGCGATGGTTTGGATGGCGCTCTTGGCATCCTCCTTCGTCATGGCCGAAGGAGGACACATAGCCGTCGACGTTTGGTCAGTTCGAGTTGGTACGAGAACTAACCATCGTCTCTCGCAGTTCTCGCACTGGATCGTCATCATTTCGTGTTGGATGCTGATATTGGGTGGACTCAAGTTCGTCTATTTCGTTCATCCAGTGGGATCAGCGTCGTTGGGCATTCCGAAAAGCTGTTGGTACGCGTCCGTAACCGTGAGTCTACTACTGATGTCGCTACACGCCTTAGCAAACTCAGTGCTGCTGTATCGAACTGGGAAGCCTTTCCAAAGTCCCTATGCGATTTCTTTCGAAGACGCGGTGCTGCCCGTGGGAACAGACTCCAATCCGACCAGCAATTCAATGTCGGCCAACACAGCGACCACTAGCGAGGTTCGATCATGATCCTTGCAATCTTGGTGATCTCGATGTTGGTGCTGATTGCACTGCGAATTCCCGTGGCGTTTAGCATGTTGTTACCGTGCTTATGCTACATCGCAATCTCACCCGACATCACGTTGGGCGTCGCCTTGCAGCGCACGATGGCTCCGCTGGATTCCTTTCCATTGCTTGCCGTGCCATTGTTCATGATGACTGGTTACCTGAGCAATGCCAGCGGATTGGCCGACAGACTATTTCGCTTGATGATCTGTCTCTTCGGGAGAATTCCAGGCAACCTCGCTTACGTCAATGTTGCCAGCGGAGTGTTGTTCTCTTGGATGAGCGGTGCAGCGGTGGCCGATGCGGCTGGCTTGGGGACTGTGCTTGTGCCTGCGATGAAGAAGCGCGGCTATGACGAAGGCTTTGCTCTTGGACTAACGGGTTGCTCGGCATTGATTGGTCCCATCATGCCTCCTAGCATCCCAGCAATTATCTTTGCTGTATCAGCGGGTGTAGCCGTCGACAAACTGTTCCTGGCCGGTGTCATTCCCGCGCTGATTCTAGCGGCCATACTTTGCGTCTATGTCTTTGTGCATGTCTCGTGGCATCCACTGCCACCGTCGACGGAAATGGAGTCAATCGGCTTGGGTCGAGCATTCTTAGATGCTCTGCCTGTCCTTTTCACTCCAGTCATTATCCTCGGCGGAATCTTGGGTGGCGTCTTTTCGCCTACCGAAGCCGCAGCCTTTTCAACTTTGTACCTTCTTTTGCTAAGCGTTCTTTATCGCACGCTGTCGCTGAAGAGTTTTGTGACTGTCTTGCAGCAAACCACGGCAACCACAGGGACGATCATGATCATCGTGGCCGCTGCGGGACTTTTTGGTTGGATCATCGCTAGAGAGCAAGGGCCTCAAGCCGTCAAAGATGCGCTCATGTACCTGACGACCGATCGATTGGTATTCCTGCTCTTGCTGAACCTTTTCCTTTTGGTTCTCGGAACACTTTTGGAGCCCGTTGCCGCGCTGCTCATCATGGTCCCCATTCTCTTGCCGGTGACTAAAGAGTTCGGTATCGATCCGCTTCACTTGGGAATGGTGATGATCTTCAACTTGGTCATCGGTCTACTAACTCCGCCGGTTGGATTGGTGCTTTATGTGCTCAGTTCTGTTACCGGCGCGCCTATTCAACGCGTGATCAAAGGAACGATTCCATTTCTCGTTCCGCTGGTAATCGTCCTCTTGCTGATCACCTACATTCCAGGCATAAGCACTTGGCTGCCAGAGAAGATGAAGGCTAAGCCACCCGTTGTAGCGCCAAAGTAGTCATCACGATCGCATTTCGCATGGATGACATTGTTTAACGGCAAGCCGTAGGCGACTGTGGGTACCAGATACCGATTGCACGAACAGTCGCCTACGGCTTGCCGTTAAACAATCCTCGACCGGGATCGACAGGCGACGCTCCGCAACGGTCGTAACGATTACACCACCTAGAGAAGAGGATTTACCTGGGTAGCTTGTTGTCATTTGGCAACATGCTGCGATTTTGCAACGTAGAGTATCAGACCAAACATTGTGTTCACACAGTACTCAGTCTTCAGTCTGACTCTACGACGATGGCATCCGCTCCTACTACATCAAAGCCTGAAAACTCTGCCAAAGGCCGAGTCCGTTCGGTCGGATTTCCACGATCCAGCGAAGCCTTTGTATCTGCTCCTGGCGACGGAAAGCAGAACGCGCAGGTGCAACCACCGACGCAACTGCGTCCGACTCCACGCAAGCGCTCCAAGGGACGTTTGTTTATCTCAATGATACTGCTGTCTGTCTTTGGTAGCCTGGGTTACATCCTTTGGAATGAACTGGTCCGATATCAAGCCTACGGAACGATGGAAGGTCGAGTTGTGCCAGTGGCGGTACCTTGGTCGGGAATCATCGAAGCTGTTCATGTGCAAGATGGTCAATACGTTACCGAAGGGCAACTGCTTGCCGTTATCGATAGTGCTGAGTTGCAAATTCGTATGGCCAAACTTGAAGATGACATTCGACTCGCTCAAGCAGCTCTGACAACTCGAGAAAGCGAACTGCAATCACGCCAACACGAACTAGCCATCGATCGACTGCGTTCGCAATCCGAATACGATCAACTGCTTAGCCAATTGCACAGCGAACGAGCCAAACTGGCTGAGCTCAAGGCACAGAATCAAGCGATCTCCCAGCTAGAGTACAAGGGAGTTGTACCAAACGTCGAAGTCTCGCAGAGTTCATCGGCGTTTCAGGGCCAACAATTGCGAGTACAGTCGCTTGAACAAGCCATCGAGCGATACCAAGTAGGATTAGATGCGCTGGACAAACGCATCGAAGACAATCAAGGCATTGCCTCGGACCAATCGCGGTTGAACAATCTGATCGACGAGCGTCAACGGTTGATTCAATATCAGTTGTTGGGTGAGATCCGTTCTCCAGTCAATGGCCGAATATTGCGAGTCGGACATTGGAAAGGCGAGTTCGTTGAATTGTCCACCGAGCTTTTTGAGGTCCTACAAGCCGATTCACTGCGAGCCGTGCTCTATGTGAAGCAATCTCAGGCCGCCGATTACCGCGCGGGACAATCGCTTCAGATGCTTGTCCCTCCCAACGATCAAGATTGTCCCTTTACCGTTGAACGCATTGACGACGAAACAACTACGCCACCTCTAAACTTGGCACGATATTTCCGTAAGGATGAAAAGTTGGTCAAGGTGATCGCCAAACCTAGCGGTGGCGACTTCAGCGATACCCAAGCGGCCAAGCCAGTTTGGATAGGTGCCGAGGTTCGCTTGCCATATCGTTTGCTGAACTTCCTCGACGCGGCTTCCGGCAAGTCAAGCTCCACAGCCACGCAACAACTTGCGGCACAATAGGCCAAGGGGAGCAGATCACCAATGCGAATTCTACTGCTGGACTCCGATACCTCATCGGCGCGAGCGCTGCATGCCAAGTTGCTGACCTACAAGGGTGTGTACTGGGACCTAGAGCATTTTGAAGCACCCGAAGCTGCGACTGCCTCGCTTTTGCGTGACGCTTTCGAAGTGGTTCTTGTTCGACTACGCGGCAACGAGTCGATCGAAGGCGAACTGTTGAATTTTGTCGAAGCCTCAAGGTCTTTACCGATCGTCGCTTTGATCGACCCGCAACACGCTGAGCTGGAATCACAGTGGATTAGCGTGGGTTTCTCGGACGTGATTATCAACGAGAATCTTTCGGCTGACTTGGTGATGCGTCGCATGCGACTGGCGGTCGCTCGCTTGGATCGTCAAACACAAGATCTCGCGCACGCCAAGAACCGAATACAGTACATGCTTGCCGCAGTTGGCGAAGCAATTGATGGAGAGAATGCCGATTCGGTAGAGACGAAACAGATCGCTCGGCAGTTCGATCCAACAAAGAAACGCACAATTGCCATTCTTCGTGATCACGGCACGCCGCGATTGCTTGAAGGCGCCGACGACGAAGTTGAGATTGAGATCTTCCGAGATGTGAAGTCTTACATCCACGCTGTTCGCGAGCAGCCTACGCGATTCGATTTGGCTTTGTTAGAGCAAGATCTTTTGGAACGCGAAGGCAACCGCGTCTTTGAACATACTGAATTACGATTCCCCGCGCCGCCTCTGGTTCTCGTAGCCAGCGATCGCTCCGATGCATCGGCTGTCTCGCAGATCGCTGACGGCTTTGACGACTGTATTCCAGCGAGATCAAGCACGACAAGCAGTCTGCTTCGCGTGGTTCGATTGACCATGGCTCGTTGGGAACACTCGCGTCTCCAGCTTCAGCAAGCCTTGATCTCGGCTCCCCTGGCGCCCGATCGAAGACAAAGTTCACGAAGCGGACGCGATCGACGTGTGGGCTCGCGCTACTTGGTCACAAGACCGCTGCTGGCGATACCAATACTTGCCGATGGTTCACCAGACCGCGCAAATATTCGCGACGCGTTTTCCATCGACATCGCCGTGGGTGGTATTGGATTCCAGATTTCCAATCACAACGGAATTCCCGGGCGGAATTGGGTCATTGGAGTTGAGACCGATGAGAACGACGGACATGCTGATGGGTTTCATTACAGCCACGTAATCGTCCGCAACGTCAGCTACCCACAAGGCGGCGTGCGTATGGGGTCTCAGTTTCAAACTCCCGCTGCAGACTTGCTATCGTCAGAGAACTTGATGCCGACGTTAAATGTCGAGTCGGGAACTTTCGAACACAAGCTGAGCTCTAGAGCGATCGAGCAATGGATCGACTTGGGTGTTCTTCGACCTAAGTTGCTTCACCGCGTCAGTACTTGTCCAGAATGTCGCGCGGTTGCCAGTCTGGGACGCGGTTGTCACGAATGTGGATCGCCCGACATTCAATTTAAAGAGCTGATTCATCACTTCGCCTGCGCCGCAGTCAACGATGCCAAAGAGTTCCAGCGCGATGGCGACCTGTGCTGTCCGAAGTGCTTATCCAAATCTCTCGTGATTGGCGTCGATTTCGAATTGATCCATTCGCAGTATGAGTGCTTAGATTGCAACCACGCTGGCAGCCAGGTTGCCGACGTGGGTACCTGTCTCAAGTGCCGGTTGCGTTTTCCCGCTAGTCTAGCAATGGAAGAAGAGGTCTACGGTTACGATGTTGACCGATTGGATGTATTGGCTTTACTCAATTCCGCAAATTGAGCTGTTGTTACTACTTGCACCAGTGATGCTATTCGACTCGGCGCGCTATGTTTTGGCTGCGCTGGCGATGTGGATCGTTGATGTCGTTGACGACGCGGTTTGCTGGATTCGTGGCCAGTCACACGAGCTGCGATACGACTACTGCCCGAGTGTTTGCGTTGTCGTAGCCGGATTGAATGAGGCAGACGGATTAGAGCGAGGTTTGTCCAATATTTGGGGATCCTATCCGCGTCTAGAAATCGTCGTGGTCGATGATGGGTCGACGGACGGCATGTCCGAGATCGCAAATTCGTTTGCTCGCCGACATGCAGGCGTGAAGGTGATCACTAAGAAGCGCGGTGGCAAATCCTCGGCGATGAATGCGGCTCTTCCGCTGACACAAGCCGAGGTGATCGTGATCGTCGACGCCGACTCGGGGCTCTCACGAGACGCTATTTGGGAAATCGTTCAACCCCTGTCAGATCCTGCCGTAGGCGCCGTTTCGGGCAACGTAATGGTTCGCAACACCAGTCGCAACTTGGCGACATTCATTCAAACTTTTGAGTATCTGCGTTCAATCTTAGTTGGCCGACTATTCAGCAGTCGGATGGGAATCCTTGGCATCGTCTCGGGAGCGTTTGGCGCGTTTCGACGTTCTGCGTTGGATAGTGTTGGAGCATGGGACGTTGGCCCTGGCGAAGACGAAGATATCGTGCTACGACTTCGCAAGTTGGGTTACCGCATCAAGTTCTCGCCGCGCGCAGAATGCTACACCGATGTACCCGAGAGTTGGAAGGTGCTAACCAAACAGCGTCGAAGATGGGAATGGGCCGTCGTGACCTTCGAGACTCGTAAACACATCGACATGGTCAATCCTCGTTACGCTAATTTCCGCTTCAGTAACTTATTGCTGTTTCTCGAGCGTTGGATCTTCAATCTGGTTTTGCCAATCTTCTTCTGGGTCTATTTGCTTTGGCTATTGTTGACCGTCGAGATGCAGTTCTTGATTCAGATTACTGCGATGTACTACTGCGTCTACGTGTTCCTGGAATCGATTCAACTGCTTCTGGTGCTCTACTATTCCGAACACAAATGGCGTGACGCTAAGTTGGTCGCTGCCCTACCGCTGCTACCGTTTTATCAGTTTTATCAACGCTGCGTCACTACGCGTGCATTGATCGAAGAGATCCTCTGGCGACAGTCGTTTAAAGATGGTTTCGTACCAGCTCACGTTCGCAGTGTCACGACGAAGTGGTGACGCATATTGCACAAGTGATCGCCTGATGCAAAATTGTTTAACGGCAAGCCGCAGGCGACTGAGTGTGATAGTCCAAGATTTCGCGAGCAGTCGCCTGCGGCTTGCCGTTAAACGAATCTTCGAGCAATGAAACATAAGCAACTGGTTCGACCAGCTAGCCAACTTTCCCACGAAGATCTTTGATATTCAGTTGTGGAAGAGCTTCTTTGAGAGCCGTCAACAATTGCCGTCGCTGAAGATGAAGCTCTTGGAGAGCGCTGCTGTCCTGAACAAATATCTGTAATACGCCTCGACTGACATTTCCAGGTCTTGAGATATTGGCCAGTGAGCCAGCGATTGAGTTCCACGCCGCGTGCAGCTCTTCAGCAGCTTGAGTTTGACCGATTCCACTTCGGGCCATCACTTGTCGAATCGCTTTACCAATAGGCTTTGCTTGGTATGGACTGGGACGCTGCTTGATTTGCAGGAGTTCTTGCATCTCTTGCTCTTCTGGGGTTAGCTCGCGCATAAAAGTGCCTTACCATTCATTCGACGGAACGTAACATAGTCAATCTGCGAGACAAACTCTCGCAGCCCCTATTCTAACGAACTCAAGTCGTTCAGATTATGGCACTTGTGACGGTTATAAGTCATTTTGGAGACCAATTTTCCTAAACCACAACCAACTGGAGCCACCTTTGCGAACCGGCTGCCGTGCTAAATCTAGGCTTCTATCAGCCCCTGATACTTTGACGACTGTTACACATGTTTTGGGGCGACTCTATGGCTGCTCGTGTTCTGCTGGTCGACGACGAACCGACCCTTCTGCGTGCCATTAAGCGATTGCTGATCTATCGCTTCGATGTCACTACCGCTTCATCCGGCGAGGAAGCGCTATCGATTCTACGATCGGCTGAGCCATTTGATTGCGTGATCAGCGACATGAAGATGCCGCAGATGGATGGACTGGAACTGGTTAGTCAGATTGTCGAGCATTGGCCTGCGACGGTTTGCATGATTCTCACTGGCAATCAAGACGAAGACACCCTCAATCGCATTTCCAGTTCCAATGCGGTGTTTCGCCTCCTTAATAAACCAACTCCCGGCGATGAACTGATCGCCGCCATTGAGAGTGCAGTTCTTGAGACCGATGCCAATCGAATCAAGCCATAGACTCGCTCCCTATCGCTACTGCTACTCAATTACGCACACGGAAAACAGATGAAAAAGACAATCCAGATCGGTGTAGTTGTTTCCCTTGTTGGAGTCGTTTCAACCTTGGCATTGATCGCGCTGTTTAACAACACCATCCAACCAGCACAAGTCGATGCCGTTGCTCGAACGAACGCTCTTTGGATACTCTTCGGGACCATACTGATTGGTGGATCTGCGTTCGCAGTTTTGATTGCAGGTACGATCTTTGTGCTTCGATCAGATGCATCTGAAGCGAAGAAAATGGCCAACAAGATGCTCAGCGATCTCCGTCGATTAGCTATGGTGGCCGAACGAACTACCAACGCTGTTGTGCTAACTGACGAGCATCGAAAGATCGTTTGGGCTAACGAAGGGTTCACTCGACTGACAGGTTATATTGTTGACGAGGTCCTTGGAAAAACGCCGGGTTCCTTTTTACAGTTCGAAAAGACTTCGCGAGACACTGTGCTCAAAATTCGTGAATCGCTCAATAAGAAGGAAGGATTTTGCGGCGAAATTTTTAACCGTGGCAAGAATGGACGTGAGTATTGGGTCTACATAGATGTTCAACCTCTGTTCAATGACCAGGGAGTGCATATCGGATTTCTGGCTATCGAGAGTGACGTTACCACATTGAAGCAGACGACTCAAGCTCTCGCTGAAGCTCGAGAGCAGACGGAATTCGCCTTGGATGGCGGCAAGCTGTCGGTTTGGCAGTGGGAGCTTGACTCAAACACAATGCTCTTTGACCAGCGTTTTTATCAAATCACGCGATGCACTCCGCAGACGGGACCACAGGATGGCAACTATTGGCTCAATCGAATTCATCCCGATGACGTTGACCAGTTCAACTCAATCGTTGAAGAGTGCATCTCAGGCGCGCGATCCTATTTCGAGAATCAATTTCGCTTACTTGCGGAGGACGGTAGCTATCTTTGGCTGATGGCTCGCGGACGTGTCGCTGGGCAAAATGAGAGTGGCAAAGGTAATCGCTTGATGGGTACGCTCGTCGAAATCACCGCGAGAAAACTAGCTGAAGATGCACTGCGGGAAAGCGAAGCTAAAGCCTCTGCTATTTTCAATTCGAGCATCGATGCGATCATGCTTCTAGACGAACTACGAGTCGCCGACTGTAATCAACCAGCGGTCGCTATGTTCGGTTTTTCAAAGAAAGAAGAGCTTCTCGGAGTCCATATCAATGAGTTAACGCCTGAGATTCAATTGAGCGGAAGAAGAACTGACCAACTCGGACTTGAAATCAAAGAGACGCTAACAAAGTTTGGTCAAGCCAGATTTGAATGGACTCACCTGAAGCACGACGGATCCAAGTTCGAAGTGGATGTCTCCTACTCCAATCTCGAAATCGCGGGAAAGCCCATGCAGCTTTCCATTGTGCGCGACATTTCGAAAAAGAAGGAACTCGAACGCCAATTGTCTCAAGCTCAAAAACTGGAATCGATCGGACAGCTAGCCGCTGGAATTGCCCATGAGGTGAATACGCCAATGCAGTGCGTCTTCAGCAATGTTGAGTATCTACGGTCATCCTTAACCAAGATATTCGCTCTGATCGATACGTATCGCGGTGCAATTGACCAACTAGATTGCGATGCTGGCCTTCAAGCTTCTGTTCGCAAAGCAGAGAACGACATACATTTTGAAGATTTAAGAACGGACTGCTTAGACGCCATCGTCGAATCTGCTGACGCCAGCAATCGAGTGATTGAGATAGTGCGGGCCATGAAGACCATGTCACATCCGGGAACCACACAGCTCTCCGCGACAAATCTCAACAGTCTGATTAAGGATGCTGCAGTTATTGCACGGAATCGATGGAAGTACGTCGCCGCGTTTGAGACGGAGTTGGATGAATCGATAGGCGAAATTCCTTTACTTCCCGCACAGATGAGCCAAGTCATTCTTAACTTGATTGTCAACGCGGCTGATGCGATCGTAGAAAAAATCGGCGCTGCACCAATGACTCTCGGGCAGATTAAAGCTCGAAGCTACCGAAGCGATGATGGCATCGTGGTGGAGATTTCGGATTCTGGTATCGGCATGAGCGACAAAACCAAAGAACGCGTCTTTGATCCTTTCTTTACGACGAAGGATGTCGGCAAAGGCACTGGTCAAGGGCTAGCCATCGCGTACGACGTCATTGTACGTCAGCACCTCGGTCGCATTTCTGTTGATTCGGTTCCAGGTAACGGTTCGACCTTCCGCGTTTGGTTGCCATGCCAACACGCCGCGATCGTACCGTCCCAAGCCGTCAACGCCGCGACAGTATCGACTTCTCCCGTATCGACTTCTCCCGTCTTGGCTTAAAACGGCTTGTCTGTCTACTAGATGTCTCACTCGGGTGCTGGACATTCTGCGCGTTTAGTACCCTCTGCAGCCATGCTCTCACTATTGAGCCGCAACAACTGCGAGGAAGTCGGACGCACGACTAAAGAACTCGCTGTATAATTCTCTATACGCGTCTCATCTCTTTGCACCGCACCTCGTGACTAGGCAGACCAACTCATGAGCGGTAAGCCAACCACTCAACTCAGCTTTCCTCAAGCAAACATCGCACTGCTGACTTTGGATAATCCTGACCGTGGAGCCAACATCCTTTCCAAGGCAACACTGAATGAGATCGAGCAGCATCTTGATTCGTTGATCGGTCGCGAAGACATTCGTGGCTTAATCGTCTATTCGGCAAAGCCTGGAATGTTCATCGCTGGGGCTGATTTGGGGGAGTTCGTTGCTTCGCTGGATACACCCGGCGATCATACGGCGCAGTCCGAAGCCATGTGTCGTCGCGGGCAAAAACTGTTTGGAAGGCTTTGCAATGCACATTACGTCACCGTAGCAGCCATCGACGGAATTTGCGTTGGCGGAGGTACCGAGCTGACTCTTTGGTGCGATCGACGTATCGTCAGTTCCAATCCAAAAACAGAAATCGGCTTGCCTGAAGTGAAGATTGGACTCATGCCAGGCTGGGGCGGGTCGGTGCGACTTCCGCGGATTGTGGGGCTGGCCGGAGCCATCGAGATCATTACCAGCGGCGAATCCGTCCGTCCTACAGACGCTTTGCAAATGGGACTGGTAAGCAATGTTGTACCTGCCGAGCAACTGCTGAGTGCGGCGATGCAATTGGTCGAACTTGAGGCGGAGCATCAGCAATTCCTCGCCGATCGTCAGCTTTGGCAGCAGCCGATTCACATGTCGGAAACCGAACTAGCTTTCCTACAAGCCACGGCATCGGCAATGATTCAGCAACAGACCTTTGGCAACTATCCCGCGCCAGCGGTTGCACTTGAGATCATGCTGAAGAGTTCGCGTCAAACTATTGACAAAGCTTGTGCGATGGAGGCCAAGGGGCTCGCGCAACTTTTTGGTGGCGAAGTTAACCGAGCTCTGCTCAACGTCTTTTTCTTAACCGATCGCAACAAGAAAGACTCTGCTGGCGTCAGTGGCTTTACTCCAGCCAAGATACAAAGCGCCGGTGTTGTCGGCGCGGGCATCATGGGTTCCGGTATTGCAGCATCGCATATCAAACGACAGATTGCGGTGACGATCTCGGACTTAAACTCGGAGGCTCTCGGCCGTGGAGTGCGAGCTACTTTGGAGGAGGTCTCGTTTGATCGCGTCACCAAAGTGGCGAATTCAGCAAAGCTACTTGAGTTCGCTCCGCTGTTACGTAGCACCAATCATCTTTCAGAACTTGCCGCATGTGACTTAGTCATCGAGGCGGTAGTGGAGAAGCAGGCGATCAAGCAGCAGGTCTTCCAACAGCTTGAAGCAGTCATGCGGCCCGACGCGATATTGGCGACCAACACTTCGACCATTCCTATTACGCAACTCGCGCAAGGCTTGAAAAACCCCGAGCGATTCTGTGGCATTCACTTTTTTAATCCGGTTCGCCGGATGATGTTAGTGGAAGTTATCCGCGGCCCGTTAACGTCCGATGCAACGATTGCGACAGCAGTGAATCATGTTAAAAAGTTGGGTAAGTACCCTGTGGTTGTGCAGGACGGACCCGGATTCTTAGTCAATCGTCTGTTGTTCCCGTACATGAATGAAGCCTTAGTGCTAGCTTCCGAAGGCGTGCCCATTGAATCGATCGATCGAGCTGCTAAGAAGTTTGGTATGCCGATGGGGCCGCTGGAACTGCATGACATGGTTGGCATGGACACAGCGTTGTACGCTGGCAAGGTGATGAGCGATGCCTTGCCGGAGCGAATGATCGAATCGCCGATACTCGCGGCACTGGTAGCTGCTGGGCGCTTGGGCAATAAGAGCGGAGCTGGGTTCTACTCTTACAAAAACAAAAAAGGAAAGCGAGTCCAAGATCCTGAACTTGCATCGGTGCTTGGCTCTCGGATTCCATGCAAGTCGCTGGAGATACCGACAGATCAATTGATCGCACGGCTGTTTCTTCCCATGCTACTGGAGGCGACGCATGTGCTCGCTGGAGGTATTGCTCGCGATGCTCGAGACGTCGATTTGGGTTTGATTTTTGGAATAGGCTTTCCGCCATTTAAAGGTGGACTGCTATTCTGGGCCGATCGGCTGGGATTGGGTAAAGTCATGGCAATGCTTGAACCACTTCAAGCGTTGGGCGAGCGATTTAAGCCTTCCGACTACTTGCAGCAGTTGGCCCAACGGGGCGAAACGTTTTACAAGAACTCCGTCAACGTATCGAACCAATAGGAAAGCGGTGCAGCTATGAAAAATGCAGTTGTGATCGATGCCGTACGAACTCCCATTGGTCGAGCCAATGCAGAACGCGGCTTTTATCGGCATACGCGAAGTGACGATCTGGCCGTCGCCTGCGTCGAAGCGCTGATTCGTCGAACGGGGATCGCGCCCGAGCATATCGAAGACTTGATTCTGGGCAACACGCAGCAGACGCTCGAGCAAGGCATGAATGTCGCTCGTACCGTTGGATTGGTGGCTGGTTTAAATGTGACGACTGGTGGCACTACCGTCAATCGACTCTGTGGCAGCAGTTTGCAAGCTCTCAATCAAGCTTCGCATGCGATCGCCGCGGGGGCCGAAGATGTCCAAATCGTCGGAGGCCTGGAACATATGCAGCACGTTCCGATGATGCATGGCGTCGACATCAATCCCAAGATGTATCGAGCTACTTCGAAGGGCGCGATGATGATGGGTGTCACTGCCGAGTTTCTCGCTCAATCGCAAGGCATCTCGCGACACGATCAAGACGCCTTCGCATGCGCTAGCCACCAAAAGGCAGCCGCCGCGCAACTGCACGGAAAGTTCGAAGCCGAAATGATCGACTTCTACGGTCATGACGAGGCAGGGAACATCGCTCTCTTGAACTTTGATCAATGCGTTCGTCCCGACACAAGCGTCGAAGCACTGGCCGCTTTGGAGCCAGCCTTTATGCCCAAGGTCGGAACCGTCACGGCCGGAAATAGTTCGCCACTGAACGATGGCGCTGCAGCTCTATTGGTCATGTCTTCGCAGCGAGCCGATGAGCTGGGGTTGAAACCGATCGCGCGGATTCGCGCTTCGGCAGTAGCTGGTGTCGATCCTTGTGTGATGGGAACCGGCCCTGTTCCCGCGACTCAAAAGGCTCTCCAACGGGCTGGTTTAAGCTTAGAGAATATTGGGCTGATTGAGTTGAACGAAGCCTTTGCCGCCCAAGCACTCGCCTGCATTCGAATGCTGAAACTGGACATCGACAAGGTCAACGTAAACGGCGGAGCGATCGCCATCGGCCATCCCTTGGGTGCCAGCGGAGCGAGAATTGCCACAACCTTGGTTCACGCCATGCAACAGCGACAAGTGCAGTTCGGCTTAGCCACAATGTGCATAGGAGCGGGGCAGGGGATCGCGACAATTTTCGAACTGGTTTAGCATGAGCCGCTTAGAATTTAGTTCGCTTCCTGATCTGTTTTTCTGGCGCTGTCACCAACATCCATCGAAGGTTGCGATGGAAGTCAAGCGTGAGGGCTTGTACCGTCCAATCACTTGGGAGCAATTTCGTAGCGATGTCTTGAGTGCAATTTCGGTGCTATCCCAATTCGTTCCGTCGGGCTCGCGCGTCGTACATGTTTCCGAAAATCGCTACGACTGGTTGGTCACCGATTTGGCGATTCTCTCTCTGGGAGCGATCCATGTTCCGCTGCATGCCTCGTTGACTCGCACGCAACAGCTAAGTCAAGCACAAGACGCAGAGCCTTGCTGTATCGTTCGATCGAACAATAATGGATTGCACTTACCTGGTCTTCCGTGCTTGAGTTACCACGCTAGTCCAACCGACGGCGCGATGTCTTGGCGGGATGAACTTTCGAAGGCAGATCTGGCTATCGGCCAACAGATCGTCGAACAAGCTATCGCCAATATCCGTCCTGATGCGATCGCCACGATTTTGTACACTTCAGGGACGACTGGCGAATCGAAAGGGGTCATCCTCACGCACGGCAATTTGCTAGCCAATGCAATTCGAGCCTATGAGGTCTTTGGAATTACAGCCGACAAAAAGCGATTCAACTTTCTGCCGTATAGCCATATCTTTGCGCGGACCTGCGACTTCTATTCATGGATCGCTGGCGGATATCAGCTTGTACTTGCTGAATCAAAAGACACGGCGATCGTTGATTGCCAAGCAACGTCACCACACATTGTTACGGCAGTGCCTTACTTTTTTGATAAGGTGTATCGCGGACTACTGGTTGCTGGAGTCGCTGACGCGCCGGGCATTCTAAAAAAGACGCTCGGTGGCCAGTTTGAAATGGGCGTTTGTGGAGGCGCACCGCTGGCGATGGATACATTGGACTACTATGTCAGTCAAGGTGTTCAATTGCTGGAGGGTTACGGACTGACTGAAACATCGCCTGTTCTCACGACCAACACTCCAACGCGATACCGGCGAGGCTCGGTGGGTCCATCATTGCCAGAGGTCGAATTACGCATCGCCGAAGATGGTGAGATTTGTGCTCGCGGCCCAAGTGTTTTCCAAGGCTATTGGAAGAAGCCCGAAGCGACACAGGAGGTTTTTCGAGATGGCTGGTTCTACACGGGGGATATCGGACGATTAGACGACGAAGGTTTTCTTTGGATCACTGGACGGAAGAAGGAGTTGATCGTTACCGCCGCAGGCAAGAAGATCGCTCCAACATTCGTTGAATCGCTGCTAAATCAAGACCCGCTAGTCTCTCAATCGTTTGTCTATGGAGATCGAGAAAACTTTCTTGTAGCGTTGATCGTTCCCAATCTGGAACAACTGAACCGCTTGACTCAGGATCTAGGCTTAGTCGAAACGGACATCCACGAAGCGATTCTGGATCATCGAGTTCTTGAGACCTATCAAAAGGTCTTTGAACGGCGACTGGCTGAACTTTCTCACTACGAACAAGTGCAACGTTTCTCGCTGCTTCTACAACCATTCAGCGTTGAAACAGGAGAACTCACAGGCAAGCTCAGCATGCGAAGAAGCGTCATTGCTGAGAAGTATGCGACAGTGATCCGTTCGCTCTATCGATAGTCGTGTTTGAAATCGCTTGTGCTGAACCTTGCCGATGAAAGGTAAGAAGATCGGGGTAAGAAGATTATGAGCTCGAATTTTCTTACCACTCATTTTCTTGCCAACACTCGCTTGCGCCCCAGTCCAGTGTTCATCCAAAGGGCTCTTGAAATTCACTTGTCAGATGGGTTATGAGTTATGAACTCTCCCGCGCGCATTACTTCACCGTTCAGCGATTGACCCATTCGCGGGAGAGTCGCGTGGCGAGGCCCGCGAGCCATAAGCGGTGAGGGTAAAAATGGGTAGACCGAAGTTGATTAGTATGGCGCAAATCTTAGATGTCGGTTGTGTCGCCTACCAACCCTAATTCGCTCAACGCACCTCCGCTCAAAGTTCCAAAAACGTCATGGATAAACATGGTGGGTTTCGTAGCTCAACCCACTCTACGCGATTTCCTTGGCGGACAAATACAATTAGAATTCGAAGTATTAACTCAGCCTCACGCAAACTAGAGTCGACATGGAAACAAGCCAACTCACCCAAGCCATTCTCTTCGAGTCCGATACGAAAGAATGGAGAACTGTCCATGTTCCACTGCCTGATCCTCAACGTGATGAGATTCTAGTTCGCGTGTTGGCCTGCACTATCTGTGGAAGCGATCTGCATAGCGTCTCAGGACGCAGGAGCGTTCCCAGCCCAATCATTCTTGGCCACGAAATCGTTGGCGAAATCGTTGCTTTTGGACCAACCAGTTCGCGACAAACGATCGATGGTCAGGCCTTGCAGGAAGGGGATCGAATCGTTTGGGCCTTGGTAGCCAACTGTGGCTTGTGCTTTTATTGCAACAACGGACTCCCGCAAAAATGTGAGAATTCGTTCAAGTACGGGCACGCGAAGTTTGAGTCTCCACGACATCTTGCTGGCGGCTTTGCTGAACATTGCTTGTTGGTCTCAGGAACAAAGTGTGTCAAAGTTCCAGCGGACTTGCCTCTTGAGATCGCGTGTCCCATCGGTTGCTCGATGGCCACCGCCGCAGCGGCAATCGAATTCGCGTGCTCAAACGAAAAAGGTAATGCATTAGTTCTCGGAGGAGGCTTAGTTGGCCTAATGGTCTGTGCCATGCTCAAGAGCCGAGGTGTCACCAACATAGTCTGTGTCGAACCCAACGAGAGCCGCCGCGAACTAGCATTACGATTCGGAGCAACCACTGCTGCCAGTCAATTAGATTCCGCCACCGTAAAGCAACTGACAAAGTCGCGAGGCTTTGATTGCGCAATCGAATGCTCTGGCAACAACGCCGCGTTTGAGCTCGGCTTCCAGCACGTGCGGACTGGTGGAAATTTGGTTCTAGTTGGCTCGGTCTTTCCTGGGCCAGGAGTTCCCGTCGTACTGGATCAAATCGTCCGCAGAAATATCTCGATCTTTGGTGTTCATAATTACAGGCCGGACCATCTTGTACAGGCCGCTGAGTTCGCAACAACTGCCGGCCGTCTAATTGACCCGAGCTTGATCGTCAGTCAATGGTTTACTTTGGACGAATTGCCCACCGCAATCCACTCAGCTGTCGACGCTATGGCTCTTCGAGTAGGCATTCGAGCCAAATAAAGAGGATCTTCATCGGATCTTCATCTTGAGTTCATCGTAGGCTAACTCAGCTCGGATAACCTTTATCCACCCTTAGTGGCGATTGATAGACCGGAAGCTCATTCTCAGTCAATCAATCGATTCAACACTCATCAGGAAATCTTGGGGGACTCGCAATGAGAATCACTCCGCAAAGTACAGATCTACCGGCTTCCCTGGAAAGGCTTCCAGCGGCCAACACAACTGCAAATGTAACTTTGAAGCATCCGATCCAACCTTCGCTCATAGTAGACCTACTACAGTTCTTTCGCGCTGGACTAAGCCACCCGGAGCTGGGTGTGCGTCGACAATTTCAGAAGTCGGCGATGCTCTCGCGACGCGCGATTGCCGAAGGTGGTGACGACAGCATGGTGACTGCGGCGTTGCTGTACCAGTCCTGCCACATGTTGTCCCAACGCGAGTTCACATCAAAGCCTTGGGATAGCGACTCGATTATCGAATCTGGAACGCTGGATTGGCTGGTGGAACACTTTGGCGAATCCGTGTCAGAGACAATTCGTTTGCAACCTCACGCAAGACGCTATTTGGCATCGGTTAACTCACGCTACTGCCAGCAGTTAGACGCTCAGCAACGCCAGCAAATGTCTGTTGATGGCGGCGAAATGTCGCGATGCGCGGCCGTCGCTTTTGCAAAAGGGAGGTTTTTCTCTCAAGCGATGCAATTAGCCCGATGGATTCATCAGACACTTGACCAAAACCAATATACACCAGACATTGATGAGGTTATCCTCACGGCGTCAAGGGTCCGCAATATGATCCAGAAAAGTCAGAGAATTCCAGCAATTTGCCTTCCATCAACTCCGCCGACCCTTGAACTGCCCATAGAGTGAAACAGTTCCAGCGAAGGGCTTTCGCTGACTGCCAACTAAGTCAATTTTCGCAACATCCAAACCGAATTTGAAAATGAACCACACGCCAAGCTCCTCGGAAAGCAATCCAGTCAGACCCTTTCGCGAATTGATCGAAAATGAACTTTCGCGACGCTCGTTTGTTCAATGGTTTGGCAAAGGAGTTAGCACAAGTGTAGGTGTGGCCGCGCTGGGATCGCTGCCGTATTCTGCGTCGGGATCGGGTTCGACGGCTGAGAGCGAATCGTCTGACGTGCGACTGTTCAATTTCAAGAGCGTTCCTGTTTCCAAAATGGACAATGTAGTCGTTCCTGATGGATATGTGGCTGATGTTTTGTATCGATGGGGTGATCCCATTGATGGACAAGGCCCGACCTTTAAGTTGGACGCCACCAACACCGCTAGCGATCAAGAGCGACAAGCAGGCATGGGACACGACGGCATGGAGTTCTTTGCAATCCCAGGAGTCGACCCGAACCAGCGTGGCATGCTGGTGATGAATCACGAATACACCGATCAGATACTTCTATTTAGTGATGGACTAGCGCCGTTGCCTCCGCAAAAGATGCCTATGGAAAAGGTCCGCAAGTCGATGGCTTCTCACGGCGTTTCCGTGGTTGAGGTTGAGAAGCAGGCTGACGGGAATTGGAAAGTCGTACCTAGTCCTCGAGCGCGTCGGATCACTGCGGATACTCCTGCTAAGATCGCAGGACCAGCGGTGAAGAAGATCGGCGAGGCGACTCGAGGCACGGTCAACAACTGTGCCGCAGGTAGAACGCCGTGGGGAACCTACTTAACTTGCGAAGAGAATATCCAGCAGGTCTTTGGAACTACAGATCCAAACTTCACACCAACCGCCATGCAGAAGTTGTATGGGCTTAACAATCTTGGTTTCTACTACGTCATCAATGGCCAGACCATTCCTGGATTCCGCTGGTGGGAACAGGTCAAGCGATTCGATATCGCCGACCCCAACAACGATTCCGAACGCTTTGGGTTTGTCGTCGAAATTGATCCGATGAATCCTGAAGCGCCGCCAGTGAAGCGAACTGCGTTGGGAAGATTTCGCCATGAAAACGCCGAGCTCACCATCGCACCGGATGGGCGCGTGGTCGTTTACATGGGCGATGACGAAATGAACCAGTATGTCTACAAGTTTGTATCCAAGGGCAAATGGGATGCAACCACTAAATCTGGGACCGCGGGTACTGGCGTGAGCGAAATGGCTGGACTTCTGGACGAGGGAACGCTGTACGTTGCTAAGTTTGAAGAGGCTGGCAAGGGACGATGGCTGGAACTAACTCCAGGAAAGAACAACATTCCATCGAAGCAAGACGATCCTATCGTCGGCATGGATGCTGCAGATATCTGTGTCTACACGCGACATGCCGCGAAACTAGCTGGTGCGACTCCGATGGACCGGCCTGAATGGCTGGCCGTTCATCCGCAGTCCAAGCAAGTCTACGTCTCGTTGACGAACAATAAGAGTCGGACTGAACCCAACGCTGCCAACCCTCGCCCTGTCAACATCTTCGGTCATATCATTCGCTGGACGGAAGCTGGCAACGATGCGACCGCAACCGAGTTCCAGTGGGACGTATTTGCTCTCGCGGGCAATCCAGCTCATCCCGATCCAGTCAATCGCGGAAATGCCCAAGGCGATTACTTCGGCTGTCCCGATGGATTGAAGTTTGACTCGTCGGGCATCCTTTGGATTCAAACCGACATGTCGAGCAGTGTGATGGGCAAGCCCGGCTACGAAGAGTTGGGACACAATATGATGTTGGCAGCCAATCCTTCGACAGGCGAGGTGCGAAGGTTCTTGACTGGCCCAACTGGCTGCGAAATCACAGGCATGTCGATGACTCCCGATCGCAAGACGATGTTCGTCAACATTCAACATCCCGGCGAACCAGCCGACGACATCAGCGACACAAGTGCGCCGATGAAGTTCAGCAGTTGGCCTGATGGACCACAAGGCGGCCGACCACGTTCTGCGACCATCGTGATCCGTCGTAAAGATGGCGGCCTAATCGGATCTTAGTCCGCGAGACTAAGACCAAGGCAAGCTTGAAACGATCTTCAATTGCTTAGTGCCTGCTTCTCGTTACGGATGAGGAACAGGTGCTTCTCGCCGCGGATGATAATGTCA
>CAUJKA010000036.1 GCA_963204965.1 Planctomycetota bacterium
ACATTGAAAAGCTGGAGCTCTTTCGAAAAGATGACCCGATTGAGTTTTCTTTGAAGGACTTGATGATCAATGTGCGCGGGGCGGATAACCGTTCTGATGCACTGTGGGAAATTGGAAGTGCCGAAAACTGGGTGGGATATCACTTAGCAGCGATCCTCGCCTTCCATGAACTTTTTCTGCAATTACCGGGGGCCGCTGTTCCTCGATTTCTAATGATTGATCAGCCTAGCCAAGCATACTTTCCGGATGTGTGGCCAGAGGATGACGTCGACGAACAAGGTAAAGCGTCCAAAAGAGCGAAATCGGCAGATATCGAAGGCGTTCGTAGGATCTTTAATGCGATGGAACTGGCGATTGAAAGAGCAAATAGTCAAAGCACTCCATTCCAAATAATAGTGGTTGATCATGCGGGTGAAATTACTTGGAATGGAGTGAAGTACATCAACTTTATTGGAAACTGGAGAAAGGGTATCGATGATTTCCTGATCCCGAACGCGTGGCTGACGGATTCTGGTGATCAAACTACGAACTTGGATAGCAGTCCATCGCCCACGGACGAAGGATTATGAGCGAAACCAATCGCGATGCGCGTAGCTCGGTCTTCGAACATAGTTTTAATGTAACTTGCTCAGCAATCTAAAGCCTCCTTCGCAAAACTCTCGCCATTTTGACAACTTCTCATACAACACAACTAGCCAATGGTTTGGCCCATACGTAGCTTCCCAATCTTCTGCCTTTTCAGCTAGCTCCTGGGCTAAGCGTGCCGAATCTTTGTGCTTTCCGTAGCATCTTTCAAAAGAGCGACCTTCACCTCGTAGGAATTCAAGCGCCATCCGTCGGTAGCGATCTGAAAGTCTTAGAAGCCGAAAATGGGAGCTCAATCGGTCAAACGTTGCTTTGTCGAGACCTAGGACGTGGTGAACTGAATACGACAATAGAATTGTTGAATGATCGAATTTTGCATCTAGATGCAAGAAGGAGGCCGTAGGAATGCGATCGTAATACGCATGGAGAAAGTGCCGAGCTCCAGTGTTAGAATCGACAAAGAGATCATTCTTCAGTGTATTGCACTTCCCACAGGATGGAATCAAGTTCTTTGAGTAAACAGAGAACTGGGGTGTGCGTTCTTTGGGAAGAAAATGGTCAAGCGTACTCGACTCTCCGACGCCACATAGCGGACATCGCACGCAGTTAATTGGTGAGGTAAGATCCTCCCGCAACTCTCTCATGGGTATTGTTTCGACCGAGTAGGCATGCAAAAGCGCCTCTCTTTCTTCGGGCGTCAATCGCAAATCAGTTATGGCTTCCAAGTTTGGAGCATGTGAATCATATTCTAGATAGGCACTGGCGATAGTTCCTTCAAGGGTCTTTAGAAGGGACTTTCTGGTGCCCCTTTTTGACGCCGTGATCTTGCCAAAAACAGAAGAATCATCAATCGTCGGCAACGGTATCGATCGCACGCTATTCCCCCTTTTGGTCATCAATGCAACCAAGGACGTAGGATCGTGCTGCGAAGCCAAGTCGATGGCCAAAAAGACTGTCAATATCCTCAAGCGACATTGATTGCGATAAACTTCTAAGCGTGTCGTGCCAGTCGGTCGAGCCTTCATCGAGATTGAAGACCTCTTGTGTGAGTACACCGATACTCTCGGCGAACGTCTCAATTGTTGGTGCTGCAACGGAAGTCTTTTTTCCAAAGCGACGGAGAATATGGACGTTTCGAGAGGGTGTTTCCTGCAGGACAACTGGACTATGGGTTGCGATTACTGCGTAGCCATCGAAGTACTCAAGGCATAAACGAATGCTCTTCAAAAGCGTCGCAAGAAGCGGTGGATGGAGGTGTGTTTCCGGTTCGTCAATAAGTACTAATGACTTCTTTGATTCGTCCATATTCGCTGCAAGGTCAATAATTATCTTGAGCACAATTTTGTGGCCGCTGCTTAACTCGCGGAACATTGTGGTGATGTCACGGTCACTACTTGCAGAGTAGAGCTGAGTTAAACCAATCCTTTGAAATGAGGCGTCTTTCAGCAATGGTTCCAAAACAACGACTAATGCATCTAGTCGAGCCGATTCGCGAATCCTATTTATTGCTGAAAGGAATTCTTGCTCAATTTCATCAGGCGTTCGAAGTCGAAAGTTTTTTTGACTCTGCGATTTGCCAACTCCATCAAGCTCTCGCAGTCCACAGTAAACGTATCCAAAAAGCCCACCAGTCTTGCGGATCTTGCCTTTCGCGGAGTCTGTGCTGCCGGGTATCGCAAATGTGTCAAATGCGCTGTAGGAGACAACGATGACGGTTTCGAATCGAGGAACAGGGCCAATGAATTTTCCCGCCGCCTTGTTTAACATGGCGTCCTTGTCCTCATACCCGAAATTACTTGCAGCAATTGCAAGGTTCGAGAGCAATCGCGTCTTTCCTGTTCCGTTGTATCCAATCACAACCTGCAAGCGGTTTGACATTCCGCTGTCTTGAAAGTCAAATCTGATTGCAAATGGATTAGCAGTCTCGGCAACACTCGTTTTAAATGTAAGCTTGAAGCCTTGCTGGCTCTCGCTACGCTTCTTTGGAATAGCTCTCTTCTTGAAAAGCCGTTCAGCTTCACTAATGAATCGTTCTGCACCACTAAATCGCAATAGAGAGACCTTATATCCTTCGAGATCCTCAAATTTTGCACGAATTTCTTCGTCGTAGACGACATCCCTGAGTGAACTTAGGTATTTGTCGTAGATGTTGAAACCACATTTCAGGAGCTTTTCATAGTACTCCATGTCAGAACTTAGCGAACAGAATCGTTCGTC
>CAUJKA010000037.1 GCA_963204965.1 Planctomycetota bacterium
CCTTTGTCGAAGTTGCCTGCGGAGCTCTGCCTGATAACCTGCTGGAGAGCGAACTGTTTGGCCATACAGAAGGTGCCTTTACTGGTGCCAGCCAAGCCAAAATTGGCAAGTTCGAGCACGCGAATACGGGCACAATCTTCCTCGACGAGATTGGTACGGCCACCCCATCGCTTCAAATCAAGTTGCTGCGAGTCCTTCAAGAGTTCGAATTTGAGCCGGTGGGAAGCAATAAGACGGTTTCTGTGGATGCTCGCTGTATTCTGGCAACCAACGAAAACCTGCTTGCAGCAGTTGAATCAGGCAAGTTTCGTCAAGACTTGTACTATCGAATCAACATTATCCACCTAGAGCTACCCTCGCTGAGAAATCGCGTTTCCGATATTCCAGTTTTGGTGGAGCACTTCCTACAGAAGAACTTGGCTGACCTGCCTAAGCAGATCCAAGGATTTTCACCGGAGGCCATGGAAGTGATGTTGGGCTATGCATGGCCTGGGAACATTCGCGAACTGGAGAATGTGGTCCAACGAGCTGTGCTGCTTTCTAAGCGTCCAGTTATTGGAATCGAGCAGCTTCCACCGGCATTGCTGGCTTCGAACACCGGTGTATCGCGGCTGAGCGTCGGGCTCATGCCTGGGCAAACTCTGCGAGAAGCGCTGGAGGGTCCCGAGCGTCAAATCATTCTCGATGTACTTCGAGCCAACGCCTTTAGTCGCAGCTTAACGGCTGATCACTTGGGGATTAACCGAACGACCTTGTACAAGAAGATGAAGAAGCTGGGCATCGATGACCTAGCTTGCAAGGACTAATTGCGACAGCATGGTGGTGCCCCTGTGTCCCGCAAGCGTCCGCCCGTTTCTTAACTGACAGGACAGTTCGCGATCCTACCGAAGGCGACTCAGCGAAAATAGCCGCAAATAGTCGCCTTACACAGCCTACATTCTCGCCGACCACCTTTTGATAGTCTGCTTCGAGCCCTATAATCTTGGCCCAAAGTGGGACAGTTTGACCTGTCGCATGTAGTCCCTCGCTGACGCAGCGGGTTGGGATAAGTCCAAGAATCAAAGCAGCACCTATGAAAATTCACGAATATCAGGGTAAGGAACTCTTCCGCAAGGCAGGAGTGCCCGTTCTGGCTGGTCAAGTCGCACGCACACCCGAAGAGGCTGCGGCAGCCTACACCAAGTTGGGCGGAAAAATAGCAGTCGTCAAAGCTCAGATTCACGCTGGTGGTCGCGGTAAAGGCACAATTGTTGAAGTGCCGACACAACGCGGTGTGCAACTGGTTAAGTCGGCAGAAGAAGCCGCAACCGTTGCTAAGAATCTGCTCGGCAATCACTTGGTCACGATTCAAACGGGCCCAACTGGAGCCAAAGTCAATCAAGTTTTCGTTGAAGCTGGTTGTGATATCGATCGCGAGCTGTACTTGGGTATTGTTCTTGATCGCGCCGTCGCGATGCCCGTCTTGATGGTCAGCAGCGAAGGTGGCGTTGAAATTGAGAAGGTTGCTGAAGAGACTCCCGATAAGATCTTCCGAGAGCACTTCCATCCAGCCGTTGGATTGCAGAGCTATCAAGTTCGCAAACTGTGCAAGAAGCTGAACATCACCGGTCCGGCCGCTCGATCAGCAGAAGTCTTCATGAAGAAAATCTGCCGGTTGTACGTCGACCTGGATTGCTCGATGGCCGAGATCAACCCGCTGGTAATCACGAAAACTGGCGAAGTTATCGCGCTGGACGCAAAGATTACGTTTGATGACAACGCCATGTTCCGTCATCCAGACTTGAAAGAACTTCGCGACATCGCCGAAGAAGAGCCGGCTGAAGTGCGAGCCGCTAATACCGGATTGTCCTATGTCAAGTTGGAAGGCAATATCGGTTGCTTGGTGAACGGCGCTGGACTGGCCATGTCGACGATGGACATTATCAAGTATCACGGCGGCCAGCCTGCAAACTTCCTGGATGTTGGCGGTGGAGCAACCAAGGATCAAGTTGTCGAAGCTTTCGGCATCATTCTTTCGGATCCCAACGTCAAAGCGGTTCTAGTGAACATCTTTGGTGGAATCGCACGATGCACGACAATAGCTAACGCGGTGATCGAAGCTTCCAAGCAAATCGGTATCACAATTCCGCTGGTCGTGCGACTGGAAGGAACCGAAGTTGAAGAAGGCAAGCGGTTGTTGCGTGAAAGTGGTCTCGCGATGATTACAGCTGACAACCTTACTGATGCTGCTGAAAAAGTAGTGAAAGCTGCTGCAGGAGCCTAACCTAATACGGCTCCTCGCACTCTCGCATCTTCGCATTCAATTCACTTTAGACAAACCAATAAAGCTTTTGATATGAGCATCCTAGTCAATAAAGAAACTCGAGTAATCTGCCAAGGCATCACGGGCAGTGCCGGTCTGTTTCACACCACCGGTTGTGCACAGTACGGCACCAAGATGGTCGGTGGTGTCACGCCGGGCAAGGGCGGTCAATCGGCTGCTGGCTTGCCAGTCTTTGACACTGTAGAAGAAGCCGTGAAAGAAACCGGCGCCAACGCCACTATGATCTTTGTTCCACCACCATTTGCTGCCGATGCAATTCTTGAAGCAGTCGATGCGGGGATCAAAGTTATCGCGGCAATTACCGAAGGTGTTCCTGTGCTCGACATGGTCGAGGTTTATCGCCGCGTTCGCGCGAGCAACTCGGTTCTGATCGGTCCTAATTGCCCAGGTCTAATCACTCCCGGTGAGTGCAAGATTGGGATCATGCCCGGTTACATTCACAAGCCAGGCAAGATCGGCATCATCAGCCGTTCTGGTACCCTGACCTACGAAGCGGTATGGCAAACTTCGAACCTAGGTTTGGGGCAATCCACATGCGTAGGCTTGGGTGGTGACCCAATTGTTGGAACATCGTACATCGATCTTTTCAAGCTGTATCAAGCCGACGATCAGACCGAAGCCATTCTCATGATTGGTGAGATCGGTGGAAATGCAGAAGAGGCTGCGGCTGAGTTCGTGAAGGCTCACGTTACTAAGCCTGTCGCTGCGTTTATCGCCGGTGCTACAGCGCCTCCAGGAAAACGAATGGGACACGCTGGTGCGATTATTTCCGGTGGCAAGGGAACTGCCAAGGAGAAGCAAGCCGCTCTAGAAGCTGCTGGTATCGTCGTGGCTCCATCGCCAGCGGACATGGGCAAGGCAATCCAAAAGGCAATTGCTAACGCCGCGTAGATCGAAACCTAATGACAAACCGTTGATTTAATCCCAACCCGAAGCGTTAGTTTTGAATTGCGTTTTTCTGGGATTTCGGGCCGAAGGCCCAGCGATTTACATAGCCCAGCCCATCGGGCTGGGTGATGAAGCTTGAGTAGGTTAAGGGCCAACGGCTCGACGGTTTGAACTCAAACCGTCGAGCCGTTGGCCCTGTCTTTATCATTTTCAGTTCTCAATGCACGTCATCGCGAAGATTAGGCCTTCTCGTATTCCATCAAGAAGCCACGGAATTCGCGTCTGTGTTGCTCTTCATCTCCCAGAAGAGTAACGCACAAGTCTTGCGTCACATAGTCGATGCCATCGCACAGCTTGATGATCTTGTTGTACTGCGCACAGGCTTTGTCTTCAGCTTCTATGACTCCCTTGATCACGCTGGTGACATCGGTCGATGCCGCTGGTGGTTGCAATGTAGTTTGGCTGGGCTTGAAGCTTAGGCTGCCTGGGATCTTCCCACCAATTGTTTTGATACGGTCAGCTAGTTGTTGTGCGTGTCCAAGCTCTGCAGCAACGTCGGCTGACAAGCTCTTCTTGATCTCTTCGGCTCGTACGCCATCCAAGTTGACGCTGTTGGCGATATAGTTCATGACCGTTTCAAGCTCCATAAAGTAAGCTACGGTCAATTCATCAATGATCTTTTGCGTTTGGCTATCGACGCTCATAGAAGTTTCCTCAGTTGAGTTCAGTTGAGTGTGAAGTAGTAGACTTGAACGTAAAGTTCGAATTCACTGCCTTCATTCTACCGTCAAGACTCTGCAAGGCGATTGCGGCAAGCGGCGGAGCAGGGGTGGTTTAACTGCACAAGTTAGTTCAGACTAGCCGCAACGCGTTAGCGTCCGGTTTTGCCAGCATCGCGGAACTGCATGAATATTCTATGGAGCCCGCGACTAGACATTAGCAGATTCAGTGATCGCCGAACGGATCGTTTGGAATTGCGATCGCATGAGCGCGATGGCGGTATCATGGAACATGGCGTTTTTGCTGATCTGCGTGACTTGATGTTCAAAGCTGACGTCACTGCCATCCAGGTACATGACCTGATTGCGAACGTCTCGAACTTTTTCGGACGGATCAACGCGACTGGTGTGGCCTGGTGATTGGCTGCTCGGAGATTTCGCTGCCGAGATGCTCTCTTGGAGCGCTTGCTGGAAATCGTCCACTGACAGATCACGAGTCTTATAGTTGGGAACATCCTTATTGGCGATGTTTCCCGCGAGCAGCATATGCCGACGCTGCGCGAAGGCTACGGACTGCTCAAGAGCCGGGATCGTTGATTCGTTTAGCCAACTAGACCACACGCGAAGGTCCTCCTTACGATGCAGGTCTTCGCAGTCGAGCGGCATTGGCTTGAACGATAATCCAAGCTAAAGAACCGTCAGGACAACGTGCTCGATAGAGCGATACGGTTTGACCACGTCCTACGATGGCTTTCTCTCGGCAGAAGGCTCGCAGGGATTCGGTGCGAATATCGCTGGTACTGGCGACCACTTCAATTTCAGTACCGCGCCTTGTCGTGTGAATGGCGATGTCAATCGTGGTGTCGGGCATCGCCACCATGGCGGCTTGTTCTAGAGCAGTCTTCAAAAGTCCAGCGGCTTCGGGGCTGTAGTCGAATAGTTCTAAACCTGATTGGAAGTGTACATCGAACTGAACGGAATATTCTGACTGTAAACTCTTGCACAGAATCAGTAGAAGCTCGGGCAAGCTTCGCTGAAATTCGTGCGACTGTCGTGAACGAGGTAGACCTACCACAGGATGCTCTTTCGCTTGTAATCGACGGAATACTACAGGTCACTGATGTCTAATAAACTAGGCTGAAGTGTATCGTTGGCCGCGTAGGCTTGTTGAGTCAAGTTGGAATCCAGTCCGTGCCGAAGTTCGGCGGCAATGGAGTCTCGTTGTTGACACATGGCATCAAGCGTTTGGCTGTCCAGTTGAATCACTTCTTTAATCACTTGGTCAATCTTCGCAGCAATGGATCGGCAACGTTGGCGTCGATCTGGCGACACCCACACTCGTTGCTCAGGATCATCGCCTTGATAAGTTCTCATTTCGAGTTGAACTTCAAGTAGTTGATCCACGATTGCATCGCGACGCGCGATGACTCCCAATGTTACCGATACATCTTCACCAAGCGAAATGGCGCGATGCGAGGTTGAAACCATGTGCAGACTCTCTACCAGAGCCAACTTGCATTCCATCAAGGCCAAAAGTCTTTCCGTATAATCGGTCGAACTTTTGTCGATTGTGGATTGGCCATTATCGTGGCGGTAGATGGGGTTTGTCATGCACTTGGTCCTTGCAAATCATGTTCGGCAGGAACGAAAGTGCTTGTAGCAAAACGTCTTCATCGAGGCGATAGCGGATTTCAGAACAGAATGCTGCTATACCGATAGAGATGTTGGAATAGCAAATCTTGATAGCAGGTCGTGCTGACGAAGTGGCCTACTCACGTCCCAGCTTTTCGTCGACGTAGCGTTCAAATAGACTGCGTCCGTCATCCTGGGCGATTACGTGGTCACCTGGACGTAGCGCATAGTTGTATCCTGGATTGACGCACTTTCCTTTGCCATCCAACTTGGCATCCAAGCGGATCGGTGGGCCACCCTCGGTTGGTCGCATAATGTACAGATTGGCTCGACCAACCTTATCAACCAAGTCAACCTTCTTGGCCATCTCTTCGACGGTCATCCCTTTTTCAGGGTCGAGCGGAATGGCTGCGATCTTTTTCTCCGAGCCGCGTAGTTCGAGAATGAACTCTTGGCCAGTCAACGAAATTCCTTCGGGAACAGGACTAGGCATGCCTCCCGGTGGAATTTGGTAGCCCAGCATGGAAGTATCGATACCAGCCTTGCGCTTTTGCCCCATCAAGCTGCCAAGCGACAGGCAACCCGACTGAGTTGCTAGCACTAAACAAGCCGCGAACAGAGCTAACTTTCGAATTACAAGCATTGGAGTCCCCCATACCAAAATTGCCATCGCGCACGGCGATCCCTCAAATCCCTTATCGGCAGGACTCTTGAGAAAATTTAGGACAGGCCGCAAATTCTTCCTGGTTTAACAGGCTGGCTTAATCCCAACCCGCTGCGTTAGCGAGGGACACAATCTCACCCCGCTGCGTTAGCGAGGGACTGCTTGGCGAACTGCACTTGGCTTTTCATAATCCGCGCCCGCGCACCCTTAACGCCCGGTCATTCCCCAGCGGTTGCCGAGGATTGTGGCGATCACTCCCAGGCAAATACTGATCAGAACTCCGGTGACTAAGAAGTACAGCCCAACCACAAGCCACTCGCCGCCGTTTCCGCGCGAAGGATCGGATAGCTCGCGCAACATGTTTGAATCGAGCGGAACCCAGAAGCTGGTCATCAGTGGGCTGGCGATACTGATGTCTTTTAGGACTCCCATCACTTCTTGCGAGTTCGTGACGTTGCCGCCGATGTACCATGCAGCTGCGGGAAGGAAGTAGATCACGATCAGAATAGAGTAACTTGCCAGCATGGCTACCGAAGTCTTCTTGCTCAGCGCCGAGCAAAGCATCGCGCTGACCGAGTTGAACACGGCCGCAACAAACACGATCGCGAAAAATGCGATGACGGCCATCCAGTTGCTGCCGTAGACCGTGAATCCCAGAACAAACGCCAGCACCATGGGCCACATCAAGAACATAGTCAAAACGTACGATACGCGGAAGCCAGCTAAGAGCTTGCCCCAGATGATTTGCCACGGCTTGAGCTGCGTTGTGAGAAGCAACTCTAGCGTTTGTCGTTCACGCTCGCTTGTCAAACTGCCCGAGGAAAACACAGGAGCAACCAGAATGTTGAACACCAGCACATAGCTGATATACCACGGACTGTACTCCGGCCAAATGAACAGGAAGAAGGCCATCAAGGGAATTGCCAACAGCATGCTGATCTGAATTACAAGGCGCAGCATCAGCGTACCTTGGCTAAACAGTTCAGCATGAATCTCTTTGTCGTAAACCGGATTGGCATCGTCGCGCATCAAGGCTGTTCGGCGCGGTGGCGCAAACAAACGGTCGGGGAACTGGTCACGCTGAATGATCATACCGACAGCGTTTCGCGATTCCTCTTCAAGATCGATCACGTCTTTGCCTTCGCTGCCCACATCCGGTGGGTAAAGCAGACGGCGAGCCGTCCATTGGCACAAGAGGGCACTGATGGTCAAGTAGATTGGTGGCAAAACAAAGACGATCAGATTCAATCGCACGTTGCCCGCGCTGGCCAGTCCGCGCCAGAACATGGCTCCTAAAATCACCAACGGCAAGATGATCAAATAGGCTACCACCAGCGATGATGCAGTTCGACGAAAACCGCAACTACAAGCCAGTCCAATAGAACCAAAGAGAATCACTGAGATCACCAGCCACAGATAGGCCGCGAGCACTTCCCAAATACTCACACCACCCAGAGGCAGCGCGAGCATAATAATCGGCAGCGATGCAATGATCAGTACAGCCAAGTGAGTCAGCGATGCAACCATCTTGCCGATCACGATCGCCCACGGATGCAGCGGGCTAGCCAAGAGCATCTCGTAAGTCTTCCGTTCCTTCTCGCCGCTAATCGCTCCGGCCGCAAACGTTGGCGCCATCAGCGAAGCCAAGATGTATTGGCCGAGGAAGAAGAAGTCGACCAACTGAAGTGCTGCCGACGAATCGGTCGACAAGTCCACACGCTGACCTGACGGATAGGCCACCAACAGCACCGAAGCCAGCGCCATTTGATAAACCAGCATGAGCACAAAACCACGGTTGGCTCGAAGGTTGGTTAAAAGCTCACGCTGCAGTACTGGATTTTCGACTAGATACATGAGGCACTTCGAAGAAAGAATCGGGCGATTATGGAAATCCCTGTCAGTATACCCTGCTTTAGGGTGCAAACAAGCAAGCAGGGTTGAGCTATACTAAGGCTCGATCAAAATTGCCTCCACTTGATTTTCCCCTGTGTTGCAGCGGCACTTCGATTTTGACTCGCTGTACGTTCTTGCTTTAGTGATCGCATTCAATGAAACCGATCTGTAGTCGTTTGGTTTGCTCGATAGTGATTCTGCTGGGAGTCTCACTCAGTGCCTCTGCGCAGGTTCCTCGAGATCGGCTAGGCGATGGGATTGCGAGAGCTACAGAGCTGATGACCAAGGGCGTGAAGAACTACCCCGAGCATCGTTCGTGCTTCTCCTGTCATCATCAAGCATTGCCACTGCTGGCACTTTCTGTGGGGAGTTTAGGGGAGGGCCCTTTAGGGTCGGACAAGGCCGACTTCTACGGCAGCCCAACCACCAAGCAGATTCTCGAGTTCACGGAGCAGGCGTTTTCTAACAAGCTGGATACATTGAATTCGGGCGGTGAGATTGGCGGTCGTGCGCTCACCGTAGCCTATGCACTTTGGACGATGGACTTGGCCGGTTCGCCTTCGAATAAAACGACTTCGGCGATGGTGGAAAGTCTGCTGAAGACTCAAGGTCAAGAAGGCGCCTGGAGTTTTCAGTCGACTCGACCTCCGGCTGCCTCGTCGAAATTGATGACCACTGCCATCGCTGTTTACGGATTGCGATCTTATGGTCACGATGCAACAGACGGAGATCGTCTGAAGCTTGCCATGGAGAAATCGCTGGCGTGGTCTTTAGAGCAATCCGCGGCGAGTCACGAAGATTTGGTCGGTCAGATTTGGCTCGAACACATGATCGCCGGCGAATTAGGGAATGGCGATGAAGCGCGAGCAGAAGAGCTGCTGACACGTTTGCGACAATTACAGCGCGACGATGGCGGCTGGGCTCAGGAGAATGAACTGGCCAGCGATGCTTACGCGACTGGGCAAGCTGTCATGATATTGTCGCAGGTTCAAGGCCGCGATCGAAAGGAACAGGAGTTAACTCGGCCTGTCGAACGTGCCGTGGAATTCTTGCTGAAGTCGCAGCAGCCCGACGGATCATGGCATGTGGCCTCGCGGTCTAAGCCTGTTCAGGTCTTCTTTAACAACGGTGATCCTCACGGCAAGGATCAGTTCATTTCCATGATGGCGACCAGTTGGGCAACGGCAGCCCTTCGCGAGTTTCGATATCAAACCGGGCAACCCTTGGAATCGGTTCGCGTCGCTAATCGACTACAAGCACGCTAGGGCGAGTAGCCCGGGCATGCTGAGGCCAAGCGTTAGCGTACTTGTTGGCACATAATACGAAATTGATTTCCGCTGCGTTGCTCCCAGAAGATTTGGAAAGGAGCATTTTCAGAGTTCCCGGCAACAATCACGGGATCGCGAGCGTTGTCTGCGATTTTTCCCGTCTCGCTAGTTTCTAAGTTCTTATAATGCAATTCTCCTTCGCGTCGGCTTGTCCATACGACGTAGGTGGTCTGAGAATTGCAGCAGATCCATGGTTGCTCACCCCTGCCAATCATAGATTCGTTAGCGACTCGGTTCTCGCTAGTGTAGATCATCCTACCGCGTCGCCACACCGTCGTTGGCTTACCGTTGTTAGAGGTGCATAGCATGCCACCATCCATTGGGCATATATCCAGCAACCACTGTTGAACACCTAGTCGAATAACATTACGAAAGTTTGCTCCTCTGTCGTAGGACGTTACAAGATACATGTCCCGTTTGCCTTCAATTGAATTGCGAAAAAGAATGTTTACTGAATCTTGATTGGCGACAATTGATGGATGACAACATTCACAAATGCTGCCGTCTGGAGAGCGATAGACAAGCTGATTCCTGCTCCAGGACTTACCATCGTCAGTAGACTTCGATGCATAGAGTTCAGTTTTTTGGGCTCGAAGGTCAAGCCACACGCACCACAGCACTCCTTTCTCAGTCGAAGTCATCGCATGTAGGCCTTCACGAGCAGATGCGTCCACGTCATTCACTTTCACTGGCCCGGACCAGTTCTTGCCATTGTCATCTGTTCGATAGGCCAACAGGTCGCCGTCCTTGCCTTTGCCTTCAGGTCCACCGATAGCGGTAATAACGATCGATTCTCCCGTGTCGGCAATGCGGGGCCCGCGTCGCATTCCCAGCGAGAGGTTAGGTACTTCAAACGCAAAGGTGGGAGGATCGAATTTCCCTCCCGAGTTATTGCAATAATAGATTCGATTGCCGACGCCAAAGGTTATGTGCGTTACACCAGTTTTAGACACAATCGCTTGCGGTTGCTTGGGCGCATGATCAGAATCGCCTTCATAGATGATCTGCGGCTCGTCCGCAAAAATCGAGATGGTTAAAGCGAGCACCACTACGGTCGATAAAATTGACTTGATCACAATGGCTTTCCGATTAGCGGAGTTATAGGCGGGGCATTCGAAGGTAATTCGTTTGGCAAGAGAAGCGAGACTTAAGACCGTATTGCGTGAAACTGGGGCTCCCGATGGGAGGTCCCGAAGTATAGCGGCCGAGAATTGCCTGAGATACCGTCGCTTCCAGGCAGGCTTTCAATTGAGTCCATTTCAAAGGGAATTAGTTTTGCTGAGACGCCTTTTCGAACCTACTTTCAACCAAATTTTATGGCATTTTTAAGGTGCTTTGGACAACTTCGAGTCCAGAACGTAGAATCTTGAGACTTGAGCCGCAAAATCAACGCGTCGGGCTGTGGTCGGATTGTCCCTCGCTGACGCGCCGGGGTGAGATTGGGCAGTGCCTCGCTAACGCTTTTGAAGATGCGTCTTTGGGCGTTCGGGATGCTTCGTACTTCGGATTTTCGTGCTCGTGCTCAGTCGAAGACGGTGCTCGTGCTCGATTCCGCTTTCGAGTACGATTACGAGCACCATCTCATTGAGCACGTGCACGGTTTCTCGACCAAGTTTTCCAATAACGAAACTTCAAAACTGCCGCGTCGGGTTGAGATTAGACTACCCCTGAGGCAAGTTTGACCATCACCTTAATTCACTATTTAACTTCGAGTTCGCATAGACATGTTTGATTCACTAGCAGATGGACTTCAGTCCGCTTTCAAGTCGATTCGGGGCAAAGGCAAGCTCACCGAGTCGAATATGCGCGATGGTCTGCAGATGGTCGAGCAGGCCATGTTGGAAGCTGACGTAAGCTACGAAGTCATTCAGGACTTCATGGGGAAGGTCACCGAGCGAGCTTTGGGGCAGCGAGTATTGCTGTCGCTGCGCCCGCACGAAGAGCTTGTGAAGATCGTCTATGAACACCTCGTCGAAATTCTTGGGCCGGTTGATGTCAGCATTCCCATCAAGAAGGACGATGTTACGATCCTGATGATGTGCGGCCTGCAAGGTGCAGGTAAGACGACAACCTGCGGTAAGTTAGCTCAACTGCTCAAGGAACAGAAGATTACGCCGTTCATGGTTGCAGCTGACTTGCAGCGTCCAGCGGCGATCGAACAACTGCACACCATCGGCCGCCAATTAGGCGTTACCGTTTATAGCGATTTAGAGCAGAAAGACCCAGTAAAAGTCTGTCGTGAAGGGGTCAAACGAGCCAAAGAGGCTGGCGCCAATATCGTCATTCTGGATACCGCCGGCCGTCTGTCGATCGATCAAGAGCTGATGGCACAATTGACGGAGATCGACAAGCAGGTTCAGCCCGATCAAGTCTATCTAGTCGTCGACGGCATGACCGGTCAAGATGCCGTCAACAGCGCTAAAGCTTTTAACGAAGCTATCGAGCTGGATGGCGTTGTCATGACCAAGTTGGATGGCGACGCGCGTGGTGGTGCTCTACTGAGCGTTAAGGCCGTCACGCACGTACCGATCAAGTTCATCGGTACGGGCGAGCACTTGGATGCGCTTGAGCCCTTCCGTCCTGAGGGAATGGCCAGCCGTATTCTCCAGATGGGAGACATCGTTGCAGTCGCTCAAGAAGCGCACCGCATCATCGACGATCGCGAACGCGAGCGATTAGAAGCTCGCATGAAGGAAGGCGTCTTCACGCTCGAAGATTTTCGCGGCGTGTTGGACAAGGTTGCCAAGCCAGGCTTGATGCAAAAGATGATGGGTTTGCTGCCTGGGATGGGCGACCTCAATAAGATGATGGCTGGTGCGGATACAGACGGTGAAGTTCGTAAGCTGATGGGCATTATCGATTCGATGACGCCGACGGAGCGTCGCAATCCCAACATTATCGATACGCCACGTCGCAATCGTATCTCACGTGGTGCCGGAGTTCCACCGAACGCTGTTTCGGGACTGATCAAGCAATACAACATGATGGCGCCGATGATGAAGGCAATGGCCGGCGGTAGCATGCGCGACAAAATGGAGATGATGAAGCAACTGCAAGGCGGAATGATGGACCCTAGCATGGGTGGCATGAAGACTAAGCAGAGTACGGGCAAGCGTTTGTCGCCCAAGGAACGTGAGAAAATGCAACGCGAACGCGAAAAACTACTTCGAAAGAAGCGTCGCGGAAACTAGCTGCTGGGACGCCGAAAGCCTGTTTTGGGGTCAAAAAGGGCAATTTAGACCGGAATCAGGCGCAAATCCCGGGGAAATTGCAGTTGCATCCACGGCCAGAATCGAGAAAATACTGCGTTCCCTAAATGGTCTGTAGCCGATCAATGTATCGATACCGAGATCATGTTTGGGTAAAGCGGCCCCAGGCTTGCTTCTCTACAGAATTAAATACCGTTTGATAGCGATTTCCAGGAGATACTTGTGGCAGTCCGTATTCGCATGAAAATGATGGGCAAGAAAGGCCGTCCATGTTTTCGAATCGTTGTTGTTGATTCCCGATCACCACGCGATGGTAAAGTGATTGAACAGGTCGGTACTTACGATCCAATGATCGGCGATAAGGATGCTCGCGTGACACTGAATCGCGAACGAATCGATTACTGGCTAAGTGTTGGAGCTCTTGCGAGCGATAAGACTGGCGTGCTCTTGAAGAAGTATGGCACGGCTGGAACACACTTGGCTCAACACGAAACAGCATTGGCCAAGCTTAAGGCTCACCGCAGCCGTTACAAGAAGACTGGAACGACAACAACAACTGCTGCACCAGCTGAGTAGCGTTTGGTAGCCTTCTATCACAACCCGCTGCGTGAGCGAGGGACCTAGGTCTCGATCTTAGGCTTAAAGAAAAAATTGAAGGCATCAGAGTATCGAACTCTGATGCCTTTTTGTTTGTAGTGTTCACGAGTTTGTTTGTAGTGTTCAAGCGATCAGAAAGCAATCATGCAACGGCCATTTAAGTTTCTCTCAATCGCTCTGCTCAGCTTCTATGGCTCGACAGCCTTCGCTCATGAAGGTCATGGCCACGGCCAAGTTTCCGGTAACTCGCCAGCGCATTACCTCACCGAGCCGATGCACCTGCTGCAGTTCGCGGCAATCGGCGTCGCCGTCTTAGCAATCGGCTGGTTCGGTATGAAGCTGTTTTCTAAGAAGTCGGTCGAGACAAAGTTCAACTAACGTTGGGAACTCGCATAACTTCCTGAATCTTTGCAAGTAAGCTCTGAGGCGTAAACGGTTTTTGGCAATACCCAAATTCTGGAAGACTGTCAGCTTGCGGTCCAGCACTGCGATCCAGGTAGCCAGAGATGAACAGTAAACGCAAGTTCGGTCGAATCTTTAGCAGCGACTCAGCCAATTGCCATCCGTTCATATTTGGCATGACCAAATCAGAAATCAGTAGATCGATCTTGCCGTCAAACTGACCGGCAACCGCCAGTCCATCAGCGCCATCAGATGCAACGAGTACGCGGTAGCCATGTTTGCGAAGCGTAAGTTCGGTGAGTTCACGAACCGATTTTTCGTCCTCAACCAACAGGACTGTCTCTGTACCCTGTGGCACAACCTTGGTCGTCGCATCATTGCTGCAAGAAGGATGATCCAAAACCGTAGGAAGTAAGATACGAAAGGTTGATCCGAATCCAAGTTTGCTTTCAACGGCTATTTCGCCGCTGGATTGTTGCACGAACCCGTAGACCATGGCGAGCCCCAATCCAGTGCCTTTGCCCTGTTCTTTGGTCGTAAAAAATGGTTCGAACACGCGGCTTCGTACGCTTTCTTCCATCCCCGTTCCATTGTCGGTGACGGAGATCTCCAAAGACGGGCCGCATTGAGAAGCCAGGCTTTCGAACTGCACGACTGTCACGGGCTGTCTTGAGTTGCTTGTGGCAATTTGGATCGCGCCACCATTGGGTATAGCATCGCGCGCATTGACTACTAGGTTGACGATTGCATGTTCGAAGTGGCCAGGGTCAACCAGGGCGTTCGCCTGCGTGGCCTCGAGAGCAAAAGTCAGGGCGACATTACCACCGAGCAATCTTTCCAATAGGTTGCTTAGTTCGTTAAGCCGTTTGTTGATATCGACAACTTGGGGTTGAAGCAACTTGCGACGACTAAATCCTAGCAATTGTTGTGTGAGAGCAGTTGCGCGTTGATTCGCTTTCATGACCTCAACAACATAGTTGCGGTGGGGGTTGAAGGTGTGCGATTCTGCGAGCATTAACTCACAGTATCCACCAATCACGGTCAGCAAATTGTTGAAATCGTGCGCCATACCACCAGCCAGTCGTCCGACCGCTTCCATCTTTTGAGCCTGTCTAAACTGCTCCTCTAGTCGCATGCGATCTGAAAGGTCACGAAACTGCGCGATCGCCATTCGCTCGGCTCCAACCCAAAAACCTTTGACCCAAACATCGACTGGGTAAGTGCTCCCATCTTTACGCCGATGTTGTGACTCAAAGTGAATCATCTCCTCTGCGTCAAGCTTCGCTGTAAGTGGTGCTGCTTTCTCGCTGCTATAGGACGAATCAAAGAAATCTGGATACTTGCCGATCAGTTCTGTTTTCGAATGTCCCAGCAATTCACAAGCTTTATTGTTGACGTCAATAATCATGCCTTGGGCCGATTGCAACAGCATGCCGTCTACCGAATTGCTAAAAAGTGTTCGGAACAGCCGTAAATTTAATTGTCGTTCGTGCTCTACTTTCTTTTTGTCAGTGATATCGATCATCAGGCCTCGAAGTTTCACTCGGCCATCTTCCTGCATGACTGTGACGATATCTCTAAGCCAAAGAGTTTCACCATTCGCTGCGATGATTCGATATTCGAAGTCGTGCGATCTGCCCGCCAATGTCTCGCGCTGGCAGTATTCCCCGACCCATGCACGGTCCTCTGAATGGACATGGTTAATCCAGAAGTTTGGCTGCAACCATTCGTCGAGCGGATAGCCTAGGATTTTCTCGGCAGCTGGGCTGACAAACGTCATGCATGCTGATTCGGGGTCGTACTGCCAAACGATGCCATCGATATTCTCGATTAGCTTGACATAGAAATCTGCTGACGCCTGCTTGTCAGTTAATTGAGCTTTCACTTCAAACCATCTCCGTTCTGTTTTGAACTAGAGATGATAAGCTCTCAAGAAGTGCTTCAACAACTACTTCAACGCGTCCAAGTGAAAATACGCTAAGTCTTCAGCCGGAAACGCTGACTTGCCCTCGTGGCTTTTTAGTCTTTTAGCTTTTCAAATACAGCGACTCGCTAGTTTTTGGCAGGTGACCTGATCCGTTAGAAAATAAAAAAAGTTCCGAAGTCAACCTGCGAACTGCCCCAATTCGCCGATCGAAATCGGAACCTTTAATAACCTAAGTTATCGTATCTCTCCTGGCAAAAGTGTTGGCCAACTCGCGCCATATAGTTCGCGACTTGATAGCGCTACTCTAAGTCGACTGAGAGCATTGCGACGGCAGTTGCTTCGTTAGCTGACTCTACCGACGGCGCTTGCGGAGGTGATTCAGCCATCGCGCTAGTCGATAGGCAGAAACGCTGGGAAGCTGGCCTAGCTTGGCCTTACCGCCCGATCGAAACACTTCCGTTCGATTGCCGCGTAACAGCACCGTATCAGCGAACGCTACAACCAGAAGAATCCACAAAAGTAGCGAACTGGGATGTCTTCGAATCGCTTCTGATATCATCCTCGATGCAGTCCAAGGATTACCGGATCTTAAGGCGATGTTGATCCAATAAACGCGGCGATTCCAGTCGTCTTTCTTAGGTGCAGGCGATGGTTGTTCTTGATGCGGCTGGAGCGGTGGTATGCCTTGGTTCGACCGCGCCTCGTTACAGGATTCGAATCCTTGCCTGCGTTGCTCGGCACCGACCGTTGCGTTTGCTGAGGTCGCGTGGACTCGATAGTACAGATGGCATTGATCGGAGTTACACAAGCGACCATGTTTAGATAGTCGCAACCACAAATCGTAATCCTCCGCTGCCGGATAGTTGGTGCGATATCCGCCCGCCGCAAGAATCGCGGATCGTTTCGTTAGCGTGCATGATTGAAAAAAGGCGTTGGACAAACCGTCAAAATGCCGTTGATGGATCTCCTCGGCTAATGTCGGCCTAGGGATGGGGCCGATCGGCATCGCGGAGGCTGTCATTGCGTAGCCTTGACCACTCACTGCCACATAATCTTCTTGGCTCGCGAGTAGATGATACTGCTGGCTGAGCCAATCGGGCGGAGCCATATCGTCGCCGTCTAACCAGGCGACAAGTTCTGTATCTGCAAAGCTCAACAGGCGATTCCTTGCGCCCACTCGTCCTTGATTGGCTTGAGTGTGGACAGCTACGTTAGGAAGATTCTTTGCAGCGAGTTGAGCCGCGGCCAGCGTTTCATCTGTTGATCCATCATCAAGAACGATAATCGAGACCACTCCTGGATAGTCTTGCTTGGCAGCGCACTTTATCGCATCGCCAATATAGTTCTGCAAGTTGTACGCAGGGATAACGATCGTAATCGGTGGCCATCTCAGGCTCATCGCAGTCATCCGATCTTACTGATCTGAAGCAAAGAGTTGAGGGACTGGATCGCCTGGTAGATTCATGATCGACTCGATCGCTCGAGCGTCACTATGATGAATCCATAGGACGGGCATCATCAACGACCGTGCACCAGCCGCGAACGCTCTGTAGCCCATGGGACCAAGTATGTTTGCGACATTGAGAGCCAAGTCGACGCCGTGGAGTTCGATCAACATCCTCGGTTTGGCTCTCGCCATTCGAACCAGTCCGGCTTGAAGAATTTCCGCTTCAGCTCCTTCGGCGTCGATCTTGATGAAGCTCGGGTCTGGCAGTACTAGGCTGTCGAGCGTCGTTGTTGGTATGGTTCGTTCGGCAAACTCGCCATATTGAGCTTGGCTGCGTGGAGTGTTGACGCCGCCATAACGAGTGAGGTAGCCCATGGAATCATCCAAGCTCTGCGATCCAGCAAAGCGAAACTGCATTTGGCCAACTTCGCCCGCCATCGCCGTAGCGTGGACAGACGCATTGGGCAGCTTCGAAGCTGCGACCGACAGTCCGATTCTCTCGGCCAGTTCGGCGACCGGTTCAAAGCAATGTACTTGGCCTTGTTTGGCAAGCGTTGCCAAAACGAGTGAGTAGTATCCGTAGTGGCCGCCGATGTCGTAGCAGATATCTCCAGGTTGAACGAGAGCTTCGATCAAGCGAATACTGGAGGTCTCGTACTCTCCCGCAGCGATGTTTACGGCTAGCTCAGATGGTACCGGCAGCAGGATTTCACAACCCTTAGCTGGACCGCGTTCAATCTTGACTGGCTGGATCGAAGTTGGTGGAGTGGGCGTCTCCAGCGCCTGCCGGACTGCTCGGGCAAGCGGACGCCCCAAGGTCCGCAGCGCGTTTCGAAGAGGTTGGAGCATCGCGGGTTTCAAAATTGACGAGAGAGTTCAATGGGGCAACTCACACTGTCGCCCTATAGAGTTTGCCTAAGAATTGTAGCTCACAAGGACGGAATTGTCGTTATTGATCCTCGGGTAAAACAGCAATTGGTTTTAACGTTACAATTTGCGACAGACAATAACTCCTCTCGCTGATCGTCCCTATGCCAAACAGTCTCGCTCGGCCAACCAATCGCAAACGAATCGCACTATTGATTCACTCGATGGAGGGTGGTGGTGCCGAGCGAGCGATGAGCCAACTTGCAAACCGGTGGAGCCAAGAGCATGAGGTGCATCTTGTCACTTGGTCGGAGTCGAAGACCGATCGATATGCGTTAGAGTCAAACATCATTCGTCATGGTTTAGGTTTGCAAGCTCCCAGTGGCGGATTTCTGGCCGGCGTCTTCGCGAACATTCGTCGAGTTCGCGTATTAAGACAATGCTTGAGAAACATCGGACCGGATCTAATCCTTAGCTTCTGCGATCAGATGAATATCGTCGCCCTGGAGGCAGCTAGGCCACTGAAGCAGATCCCAGTTTGGATCGCCGAGCACAGCGATCCCGAAAAGCAACAATTGAGCACAATCTGGGAAGCGTGGCGGCGACGAAGCTATCCACGTTGCACGGGATGTATTGCTCTGACTGAGAACATTGCCGAATACATGTTGCGATGGATACCGCAGGACCGTTTGCATGTAATTCCATCAGCGCTGAGGTCATGGCCAACAGACATTCCCTATCAAGCATCTAACAGTTCAGGAAAGAACACGCTTCTGTTTGTCGGACGGTTAAGTGGGGAAAAGCGAGTTGATTTACTTCTGGAAGCTTGGAGGATCGCTGCACCGCAACTCGACAATTGGCAGTTGACCATCGTTGGAGACGGAGTGCTGCGTGCTGAACTCGAGAAGCTTGCTTCTGAGCTACCGAGCGTTCGTTTCGCGGGTTGGTCTAGCACGCCCGAAACCTACTTTGCTGAAAGTCAGTTGTTTGTGATGTGCAGTCGCTACGAAGGCTTTCCTGTTGCGCTGCTCGAAGCGCTCAGTCACGGCCTTCCCGCGATCACCACAGCTTGCAGTAGCGCGATCAGCGAACTACAGGCAGCAAACTTCAATGAGTTCTTAAAGGTTATCGAATCGGATTCAGTCGAAGCCTTATCTGAAGCCATCGTCGAACTCGCCAGCGATGCCGCGCGGCGGCAAAACATGTCTCAGCATGCTCGGGACGTTGCAAGTCAGTACACATGGGAAATCGTCGGTCCCAAGTGGGATAAGCTTCTGGATGGCGAAGGGCTTGAACGTAGGGCGCTGTGAAGAGGTCAAATGCTAATTGGCTAAAACTCAAGTATGTTATCGATCGAAGTTTCGAATTCTGAGCAAAGGTTGTCTGACCTCGTAACACGCCACACCGAGTTGTTGACAACAGGGGATGCAATGGAGTGAGGTCCACTATCGAAACAGCCGATGGTGTGTTCCGCATGCGGGTTAGACGTTGAAGCGATGCTGGATAGGCGGCAACGTTCAATTAGTAGCATTGTTCGCTGGTGGAACGCATGCTGCACACACCCTACAAATACGTGCTGCATACCCAACGGGTAATGCTGT